>NZ_JALXVO010000015.1:0-87630 GCF_025151705.1 Paenibacillus sp. p3-SID1389
CGCTAAACGCGGTCTGTCTACTTTGAATGTACGTCGACAGACGTTTTTCTTACGGAGATTTGTCAAAAAATAAGAAAAATCGGGCAACGAACGACGGAGTTTGCTAATATATTGTTTTGATTTGTCAGCAACTTTTCTTTTATCCATGCGTTTAATACAGTGTGAGTTAAAGGGAGTAACACAAAATGGGAGAGTAAGGGAGTTAAGGCATGAAATTTAAGAGATTGTTGATCACCACGATGTTGGTCGCATCGCAAGTGGCTATGGTGCTTCCAGCCAGCGCGGAGGAAATCGGGCAAGGAAACGGTCTGGAACCACAGACCGGAACACAACAGTTAGAAGTGAACGGGACAACAACCGATGTGGTGCAGCCTGGCGATCTGCCTGCAGATCAAGGAACAAACGATGGAACGACAGGAGAGACGGTTCCAGAAGAGGGTCAGGAAGGGACGGAAACCGGAGATGAAACGGTACCGCCAACAAGTCCGGTGACGACGCCTGCAGACCCAAGCATGCAGAGCCAAAGCAACTCCGGCCAACTGATTCTGATGGTGAACAGCAAGAAGATGTATCAGAACGGGAAGGAATACCTTGCCGGTTATCCGATGGAAGTGAAAGACGGCGTATCTTACATATCTATCCGGGCCATTGTGGAGCGTGCAGGATTCCAGCTGTCTTTTGACAATACAACGAAAGAAACGATCATTAAACGAGGCAACGACGAGCTGCGGTTTAAGCTGAATACGACTTATTATAAGGTTAACGGTGTGACGCAGACGATGCGGGGGAAATCCTATTCTGCGCAAAACAACTTCATGGTGCCGTTAACGGCGATCACGAAGGCGTTAAACATCTCGTATTCCTATGATGCGGTTGGCAAACGGGTGATCGTGAATTTGAACACGCTGCCGGTCGCTTCGTTTAGCATCGGCAACAAAGAAGTCATCGCCGGGGAAACACAGGTTCAATATATCACCAATGCGACTTCGCCAATCGGGCTACCGATCGTGAACGAGGAATGGATTGGACGCCAGGATGTCTTCATGACGCCGGGGGATTACACCGTAACTTACCGGGTGCAGGATTCCAGCGGCCAGTGGAGTAATCCGTTTACGCTGACGATTCATGTAGACAAGCCGCATACACCGCCGGTGGCGAATTTTACGACAGACAAAGACACCTACAAAATGGGTGAATTGATCACGTATACCGACCTCAGTACGGATGAAGTGGGCATCACCGAGCGCATTTGGGAAAATAAAGAGATGGCGTTCTTCACCCCGGGCCAGATGACGATCCGCCTGAAGGTTGTCAATAAATTTGGATTGTACTCGACCGTGGAGAAGACGATTACGATTACGAACGAGACGCTCTACACGCGGGACGAATTTAATAAGCTGTTTATTCCGGTCGGGGAAGAATATACGTTTGACGGGACCCAGGTGCCAAGCTGGGAGCGAATCCGATACGCCTTCACTTCCGATGCGGTCACGTTGATCCGCAGCAACAGCCCGGAAACGGTGTATTCCAAAGGGATTCTGTATAAGGAATCGGCGATTGGGAATACGCGCTTCATGATCCACCACGCCAATTCGACCGGGAAACCGGTGAAAATGTACGTCATCGCCACGAACAACAATAGCGAAACGACGCGTTTGACTCAAAGCAACCTTGGATTTGGCGGTCCAAGCAGTTATGCAACAGCTGCGGGGAAGGCTTCGGTCATGCGCTATTACGAATCGATGCAAACCGGTAGCAAATATAAGGATACTTGGTTTGCTCCTGGAGAAAGCAAGATTATCCTGAATGAGCTGAGCGCTACGGCGATGAAGCAAGGGGATGTCATCTCCCTGTTTGCGGATTTGTATAGCGATCATACCTTAAATTATACCGTCATGATGGTTGATCAGGATCAAGATCCATTTAAGACGTTGCCTTATCTCAGTGTCTTAAAGCCTGATATCCATAACCGCGGCACTTATATGGAAGCCACTCGCAATATTGAAGTGACCGAGCTGATCGGCAATACGCCGTCCCGGTTGCTCATCGGCGACAACTCCAGCGATCCATTCCTGATCGGATACGATGGTCCAACCGGAGAGTATCGCATGAATGCCGGAAACTTCGGCGTTCTCTACAAGGTGAAGCTGTATCGGGTTGCGCCTAACACGCTGATCACGTTTAACCCGCGCGGCGGCCATTATATGGGCGGAATTATGGTCAACGGAAATATTGTCAGCTTACCATCCTCCGGCTCACTTAGTGCGCCTAACGAGAACGCGGTATTGTTCCGCACCGGTGAGCGCGAGCAAACTGTAGATCTGGTCTTCACGGCAGCTCCGGGCAGCAACTTGTCCGTCAACCTGCTGTTCCAGCAATTGCCGGAGAAGAAGAGCGAATAAACAGAAATGTACTTTAAAGCACGGCGCGAGAGCGCCGTGCTTTTTTTGCGTCCAAAATCAGTAGATCCTCCATCAAGTTGCGCATGAAATCAATTGTGCGAATTCGCTTTCTCCTGTAAGTTGAAAGAAAGCAAGGAAAAGGAGGGGGTAATTATGAACCACCTGAAGGTGATGATTGTCGACGATGAGATTTTGGCCATCGAGCACTTGAAGCGTTTGGTCCATTGGGAAGACCTAGGGTTTACCGTAGCCGGAGAAACCGTTCATCCGCGGAAAGGGTTGGAATTGGCGGCCAAGCTGAAACCGGATCTGATTTTTGTGGATATTCGGATGCCTGGCATGGATGGCTTGATCCTGAGCGAGAGGCTGGCGGAAGCCGGGAGTCAAGCCAAGATCGTGATTCTTACCTCCTATAAGGAATTCGAATACGTAAAACGGTCACTGCGGATTGGCGTACATGATTACTGGGTCAAGCACGAATTAACGCCGGAGACCTTAACGCTGGAACTGGAGAAGCTCCGGGATACCATCGATAAGGATAAGGCAATCCAAAGAAAAATGAGCAAGACATTGCTTGAGCAGGCGAAGGCAGGAAAAGAACTTTCAAACGAAGAATTGAAAGCGCTTGCTAACTATATGGCCTCGTTTGGATCCCAGTATGTGTACATCGCTTTAGAGTTCGATACCCCTTATCCGGCTGTGGGTCGACCTATGGTCACACGAGATACGGGGATTCAGATGCCATGGGAGGCCGAGGACGGAACGAAATATCGTTGGATTGAGACGTTTACCATTGCGGCGGAGGGAACCCGGATCGGCGTTTTGCTTGGATTTGACGGCATGGTCAGCCGAAGGCAGCTGCATGAGGAACTTTTTCAGTGGAGCGCGCATTTGAAACAAGCGTATTCCGAGCATGTTTCTTCTATAGGGGGAACGGTATCCGTCGCGTGCTCGTCCGTGTTTCAGGAGGCAACGGGGCTGTTCGCTGCCGCGGCGTGGGCGGATAGGGCGCTGGATCTGCGTATTTTTACTGGGATGGACAGCGTGCTGATGTATTCCGAAGAAAAGGAAGGCACCATCTCAGCAGCGGATAGCCAAGAGACAGATTGGGAAGCGTGGATCCACCGACTACGTCATTATACGGAGGAGCATCGCCTTGCCGAAGTCGAAGAGGAGATCGACGCCATGTTTACCCTCGTCAAGAAAATGGCCCGACTTGAGGAATTGCGGATGCTCTGTAATGAATTGTCCAAGGAGCTGGATCGGCTTCGCATGAGCAAGGGAAGGTCTGCTTTTCGCGATGAACCGTATAGGGATATTGAGGGTTCTGATGATTGGACTTCGGTGTCCGGCATTGCGCGTTGGTTTAAAAAACAGTTCCGAGCCGCGATGGAGGACGAGCACAGGGACGTCTATTCAGCGAAGGTCAGGAAAGCGATCCAATACATTAACGGGCATTATGCCAAAGATTTAAGCACCGAACAAATTGCCGCGCATCTCGCAATCAGCGGCGATCATTTGCGGCATTGCTTCAAAAACGAAACCGGCCGTACGATCCTGGACTATTTAACGGAGGTTCGCATGGAGAAAGCCAAGCGTTACTTGGCGACAGGGCAATACAAGTTGTATGAGGTGGCGGAAAAAGTGGGTTACCGCAATAGCCATTATTTCAGTAAAGTGTTTCAACGTGTGACCGGACAGCATCCTCTGGAGTATTCGGAAAGGAAGCAATATCACGATGAGTAACTTATCCGGATTTAAAATGCGTGCTCGGATCCGCACCAAAATTATTGCCGTATGCGCTCTGATCCTATCCTCGTCACTATTGGCCAGCAGTTGGGTCACTTATTCGTATGTCAAGGATATTATGCGGGAACAAGCCGTCCGAGACAATACGACGAAACTGGAACAGACATCTTCTTTCATCAATCGTATGCAGGAGCAATTACGTGAAACCGCGGAATATATCATCAGCGATTCCGAGGTGAATGCGTTGATGGTCAAAGATCCAAACGATACGTACGAGCAGAGCTACTTCAAGAAAAATAAGGTTAGAGAGAAGCTGAAGCTGTTTCCCGTGATGAACTCTAGCTTGTTAAACGTGATGATTATCCGGCCGGACGGCGAGGTGTTTTCCAATTACCAAGGGTATGACAGCTACTACAAAGACTATCTGAATCAGGCTTGGTTTGTCGATTACCGGATGGGACGCAGCGAATCGCGTTTTTCGGATCCGCATGATTTTATTTTTCTCAACCGTCGGCAACAGGTGATCAGTTATGTCGTAAATTACAGGAACTTTAAGGACGATGGCGACGAGCGGTATTACCTCGTGCTGGATTTCAATCAAAAAGATCTGGCGAGCTTATTTGAACAGAGCAATAAGGATTTCGAACGTCTGCTTCTACTAAATCAGGACGGCGTTCCATTGTTCGACAGCAACCCCGGAGAGACTCGTTGGACCGATACCGATTCGGAAGGGGGAAAATATATCGAAATTGTTGATGATTCCGTGGAGGAGGACTGGAGACAAGTTGCGGTGATCTCCAAATCACGCTTGTACGAGCGGGTTAACAAGCTGTTGCTCTTTTACACGCTGATTGTGGCCGTAAGCCTCATCGTGGTGATGATGATCCTGCTTCCTCTGCTCGTGCAACTGACCCGGCCGATCTCGAAGCTGGTCCGAGCGATGAAACGGGTGTCCGCAGGCGATTTGAATATCGAATTGCAGATCCGAAGCGGAGACGAAATGGAGCTGCTGGGGCTTGGATTTAACCGGATGATGAAGGATTTGAAATCGCTGATCGAATCGCTCGTGCAAGAACAGAAGGAAAAACGCAACATGCAGATCCAGCTCTTGTTGTCGCAGATGAACCCTCATTTTATTTATAACACGTTAAATACCGTAATTTATTTAGCACATGCAGGGCGGACGAAGGAGGTGGCCGACATGACCGCCTCGTTGATCCATCTCTTGCAAAACACGATCAAAATCGGCGATGATGCCTGGTTTACGACCCTGGAGGATGAAATAGAACTGGTGAATAAATACGCTGCCATCCAGGACTGCCGTTATCCCGGACGTTTTCGAATCGAATGGGACATTCAGGAAGAGCTTTTGCCCTGCATGGTCCTAAGGATGATGCTGCAGCCGCTTATTGAAAACGCGCTTTATCATGGGATATTCCCATCCGAACGGCAAGGTTGGATTGGGATCTCTGCACGGAGATCGGATCGGTTTATCGAGGTGTCCGTCCGCGACAACGGCATCGGTATCAGCACATCCCAAACGGTACCGCCAATCCAGAATGCCTCCACGGGAATCGGACTTACAAATATTCGCGAACGCCTGAATTTTCACTATGGTGTGCAGGCAGGCCTCGAGATCAAGAGCTTTCCGGGCGAGGGAACGGAAGTAAGGATTCGCCTCCCTTTGACCATCGAGGACGGGGACTCCACCGCGGAAGACAGCCGATTTATGCGTAAAATAACCGGGTTGTGAGATTTTAACCCCATCGCTAGCGATGATAAGATCACGGTGTAAGCGGATACAAACGGACTGTGGGAGGGGTTAAATATGAAGAACAAGCGTCTGAAAAAGAGTTGGGTGACGCTCTTGGTGTTGGCGATGATGATCGCGGCGGTATTGGCTGGTTGCGCGAAGAATGATTCTGCCGCCAATCGGAACACAAGTGAGCCACCGTCGAATTCGGGTGGGACTTCGTCCAACGCCGAAGGGGAAGCTCCTTCACTCGGCGGGATTCCCACAAACATTGAAGGAGAAATCGTCGTATGGGATTGGGATGAAGCCTTCCTGACCACGATGGTGCCGGAATTCAACAAAGTCTTCCCGAATATCAAAGTGAAATACACCGTCGTCAACAATAACGATTATATGCAAAAGCTGCAAAGCGGGATTGCATCCGGCTCTGAGGTGCCTGATGTCATATTGGGCGAAATGAACTTCCGCGGGCAGTTGTTTGATCTCGATGTGCTCGACAATCTGGAGCAAGCTCCTTATCACTTCTCCAAGGACCAGCTGCTGGATTATTTGCCGCCGCTTCTCTCGAACACCAAAGGCGAGCTGGTTGGCGTCGATCAATCGATTACACCGGCTGGACTCGGGTACCGGAGAGACCTGGCCAAGGAATACCTGGGCACCGACGATCCAAACGAATTGTCCAAGCTGTTGCCGGATTGGAATGCCTTCATCCAAAAAGGGATCGAAGTCAAACAAAAAAGCGGCGGTGCGGTTACGATGATCGCCAGTTTCGACGACGCCTACCGCGTGTTGAAAGGGCAAACCGAACAGCCATACATTAATGGATCCACGATTGAGCTGACGGAGCGAATGAAGGCGCCGTTCGAGAAGCTGTTCGCCATGCGGGACGCCGGGATTCTTGGCAAATATGAGGGGTATACCCCGGGATGGAACGCGTCGTTTGCGAAAGGTGATAATATTTTCTACCCGATGGCGCCGTGGAGTCCCAAATGGAATGTGCAGGCTAATGATCCGGACGGCATCGGGCGTTGGGGCTTGATGGCCGCGCCTGAAGGCGGCTTCACGTACGGAGGAACCTCTGTCAGTGTCTATAAGAACAGCAAGAACAAGGAAGCGGCCTGGGCTTACATTTACTTCTGTTATTTGTCCACCGAAGGAATGGAAACGAACTACAAGAAGCTGGGGAATATGCCAGGGATCAAGAGCTTCTTCGAAGAGCATCGCGATTGGCTTGAGGCAGGAACCGAGCTGGATCAGTTCTTTAATCAAAACCTGAGCTTGACGTTCTACGACGACATCGTGCCAGAAGTGACGGGATCGACCCAAACGAAATACGATTCGATTGTGCAGACGGCGTTTAATTCGCTATTCCCGCTGTGGATGAAGGATACGAGCATCGGTGTGGACGGCGCTCTGGAGCAATTCAAGGAAGCTGTCAAAAATCAGGCCCCTGAGGCAACGATTAACTAATCGGGAGGATTGCCGGGGTGAGAGCGTCTCGTTTCTCACCCCAACTGATTCCTGAAAGGGGGACCAACCATGATGAATGCCCAAACGGTCGTCAACAGCAAGCCGAGGAAGCGGCTTGGACTTCGGCTGTGGCCATACTTGTTTTCGCTTCCGTTCGTGCTTCTGTATTTGGCGTTTCAGTTTTATCCGGTCGTATATTCGTTTTTCCTCAGTTTTCACGAGTGGAACGGTGTCAGCGAGAAACGGTTTGTCGGATTCAGCAATTATGTGACGCTGTTTACAAAAGATCCGTTGTTTTACAAATCGATTTACAACACGGTCGTCATCATGCTGATGTCGTTACCGGCCCTGATCTTATCCGGCATGCTTCTGGCTTATCTCATTTTTAACATGGTCAACGGGCGTATGTTTTTTCAAACGGCGAATTTTCTGCCTTATATTACTACGCCTGTCGCCATAGGCTTCATTTTCTCCTTTATGTTTGACTGGCAGACAGGGATCATCAACGCCTTATTCGTAAAGATGGGCTTGCTTAAGGACGGGATCTACTGGTTACAGGACCCCTGGCTGTCCCGGATCATCATCGCAATTATGATCGTGTGGCGGAATTTGGGTTACTTTATCGCAATCTATTTAGCGGGGATGACGGCCATTTCCCAAGATGTCTACGAGGCAGCGAAGGTGGATGGAGCAACAGCGCTTCATACCTTCACCCGCATCACGCTGCCGCTGCTTAGAAATATCTCCGTGTTCCTCATTGTTACTTCAATCATCGGAAGCCTGCAGTTGTTTGACGAGCCGAAGCTGTTGTACGGCGGCTGGACGGCTAGCCAGGTTGGCGGACCGGACAATGCGGCGCTGACGATCATCTGGAAGTTCGTCAACGATTCGTTTATGAATGTTCGTTTTGGGTATGGTGCGACGATCGCTTATGCCTTGTTCATGCTGATCGTTGTTTTCTCAATCGCCAGCTATAAGCTCTCCATGGGGAAGGGGGATCAGGAATGAAGATCGTAAAATGGGCGTTTCTCAGCCTAGTTACCCTCGCTTCGCTGTTCCCTTTTTATGTGATGTTGATGATGTCGACGTATTATTCTGAAGACATTTTCAAAGGCCTGCCGTTGATTCCTTCCGATTATTTGCTGGAAAACTTGAAAACCGTGTTTAAGACCAACTTCGTACAGGTTTACTTGAACAGTATGATCGTTTCGGTATCCGCAGTTTTTATCGGCGTTTTCACCGCTACGATGATCGGTTATGCGGTAGCTAAATACCAATTTAAGCTGAGGAGCTTTCTTCGCTATTTCATTATCATTACGATGATGGTCCCCAGCCAGGTTGGCTTGATTGGCTACGTCATCGAGATGAGAACGCTGGGGTTCGGCAATACGCTTCTCTCCGTCATTCTGGTTTGGAGCGCGTGGTCGTTTGGCGCTTTTTTCATGGTGCAGTTTATCAAGGACACGGTGCCAAATGAAGTCATCGAATGCGCGAGGATCGACGGGGCATCGGAGCCGCGAATCTTCTTTAACATCGTTATCCCGTTAATTAAGCCGGGGCTGGCCACGTTGGCGACGCTGGTGTTTCTCTGGTCATGGAACAACTACTTGCTGCCGTTAGTTACGATCAATAACAGCGATAACTATACGATCCCGCTGTTTGTTTCAACGCTGGGGTTTGTCCACCGGACCGATTATGGTGCCCGAATGGCGGCGCTGGGGTTGTCGACACTGCCTGTTCTGATCATCTTCCTGTTTGGCAGCCGCTCATTCATTAAAGGGATTACCTCAGGGGCCGTGAAGGGATAAGGGGCAAAGCGGAACCGTCGGAATCAAGCTTCTAATCTAAGAGGTGAATCGAATGTACAAGATCAGCACGCATCTTCCCCGCAAACTGACCATAACGATGTGGGATTTCTCCTGGTATACGATGACGATGCCGGGTGAGCCGTTTCACGATTTGGAGCAATGCTTCAAGGAGGCGGTGGAAAGGGGCTACAATACGATTCGCATCTGCGCGATGCCCTGCCTGTTGTTTAAGGCGGACGGCCCGCGCCATGGGCGATTGGCCTTCTCCAATCTTGGCTCAGTGGGAGTCAGGACACGCTGGTATAATTGCAAGGGTGGTGCGGAAATCGATGGTCACCAGCATTTATTAAATCTGTTCACGCTGGCAAAGCAATATGACATGTTCATCATCCTATCTTCTTGGGAGTATCAACAGAGCCCAAGCTTCCTGAAAACTCCGGAGCTATTCGAAGCGCTGCAGGCGATTCCGCCGCAGGAACGATTTATGGCTTTGGCCTTGTCGATGGATCAGTTGATCCGCTTCGTCAAAGCGGCTGGGCTTGGGGACCGCATCGCTTACGTGGAATTGCATAATGAGATCGAGTTTGGGCGGTTGAGTCAGATGGCGTTGGAGGCGGGTATCCCGTCCCGGCAGCTTGGCAAGCTGATCCGGTATACGAAGTCTTATGTGGAGGAGGCGCTTGCCTATTTACAAGAGCAGCATGCCGATCTTCGGATCACCGGCTGCTACACGCTGAACGAACCCTATTCCAAAGACAGTGTGCCGGGTAACGAGGAGGTCGCCCATTTTCATATGTATATTAACGGCGTATTGCAGCAGTTGATGGAGGAGACAGGGATCCGTAATCCGAATATTAAATTTCCTAATGCTTTGGTACGATCTCTACTAAGAGATGATGCTCCGCCGTTTGAGGACTACCGGCTGCCCGTCGGCGAGGAATGGCGAATGCATGAAAATCCGGTCGGACTAAAGCTGATGTACGTCCATGACTGGTGCGACCCGGTGAAATGGGATTTATACTTGTATGAGCATTACGGCGCACATAAGCAGGCGATGCTGCAGAAGGTGGACGAACGGTTTCAGGAAACCGCGGATTGGGCAGAGAAGCACGACATTCCGGTTGTTATAGGCGAAGGATATGTCGGCTATACGCCGCTGTTCGCCCAATTTGAGGAAGGTCCGATCGGCAAAGCTATTGCGGAATACGCCATACGAAAAGGGATGGAGCACGGCTTTTGGGGCATGGTGCTCTGCTCCAATTGCGCTCCTCATCATCCCTTTTGGTCCGACGTCGCTTGGCAGCAGAAGTGGAACCGGTTTATTTTGAACAGTTGAGATAGATGCTAACGCTCTTTTGCCTTCTTTAAGGCAAAGGGGCTTTTTTACGTTTCGCGGAGTTGGATCCCGTCGAATTGACGCTGCTGTGAATTTGGGGCATTATTAGAAGAGACGCATGGAACGAAGGTGCAGACGGGAGGAATGTCACATGCTGTCGACCGAGGAGATTATAAAAGTGATGTCCAGCCGGGGACTGCGGATTACCGACCAACGCAAAAGCTTGGCCAAACTGTTCGCTGAGCGGGACGGGTATTTGACCCCTAAGGACGTCTATGAATATATGGGTAAGGAATACAGCGGCCTTAGCTTTGATACCGTGTACCGGAACCTCCGGGTGATGGAGGAGCTGGGGGTGTTGGAGCAGGTCGTATTTGAGGACGGTTTGAAGTTCCGAGCCAGCTGCAGCAGTGAAGGGCATCATCACCATCATATGATCTGCTTGCAATGTGAGAAGACGTATCCGATTCATTTCTGCCCGATGCCGCTGACCGATGCGCCGGAGCAGTTCCAGGTTGTGAAGCATAAGTTTGAGGTATTTGGGTATTGCAAAAATTGCCGGCCGGACGGCAAGCCGCAGGATGCCGCGCCGGAGCAACACGAGGTGCACTGAGATGGGGCTCGTCCGCAAAACGTTTCAGGCGCCGATCCACGTGTACCGCAAGTTTATTTCGCCGCTCAAGCCGCCAACCTGCAGGTTTTATCCGACCTGCTCGGCATATGCTTTGGAGGCGATTGAGGTCCATGGCCCGCTGAAAGGGTCTTGGCTGGCGGCCAAACGGATCGTGAAATGCCAGCCGTTTCATCCGGGCGGTTATGATCCGGTTCCCCCTAAGGTAGAGAAGAAGCGCGGGGGAGAGCAAGGCACGCCTCCGCTGAGCGGCGGACAAGCCTAATCGCATTTGTGCGAGACCAACTCCAGCGCGGCTTGACACGGTTTGGAAATTTTTTTAATATAAAGTTTGAAATGAACAACCTCAACCTCAATACTTTCCAGTGAACGGATGAGTACAAGGATTGGATCCAGCCACAGAGAGCCGGGGGAGCTGCAAACCGGTCTGGAGCGTCTTTGGAATATGGTCCGGGAGGAACCGTCTTTGAGCCGAGCAGCGTGCGCTTTATGCGCAGCGCTTCGGTAAGGAGATGGCGTAGAGTCCGGCGTTAACGGACGGTCGAATTTCGACCAACGGAGCCCGCAGCCTGTGAAGGAGCGGGGAAATTGGGTGGTAACGCGTGAGAACTCTCCCGCCCCATATGGGGCGGGAGTTTTTTTGTTGTATTGTCATGAAATAAAAGGAGATGAATCGCGATGTCCAACAAACCAACATTTTACATTACGTCGCCGATCTATTATCCAAGCGATAAGCTGCATATCGGCCATGCCTATACGACGGTGGCGGGGGATGCCATGGCGCGGTACAAGCGGCTGCGCGGCTTTGATGTCCGCTATTTGACGGGGACGGATGAGCACGGACAGAAGATCGAGCAGAAAGCGAAGGAAAAAGGCCAAACCCCGCAGCAGTTCGTAGACGGGATCGTGGCGGGGATCAAGCAGCTGTGGGAGAAGCTGGACATTTCCTACGATGACTTTATCCGCACAACGGAGCCGCGGCATAAGCAGGTCGTGGAGGCGATTTTTGACCGTTTGCTGAAGCAAGGGGATATTTACAAAGGGGAATATGAAGGCTGGTACAGCATTCCTGACGAGACGTATTATACGGAATCGCAGCTGGTGGATGTCATCCGCAATGAAAAAGGCGAAGTGATCGGCGGGAAAAGCCCGGAGAGCGGCCATGCGGTAGAGCTGGTGAAGGAAGAGTGTTATTTCTTCCGGATGAGCAAGTATGTGGATCGTTTGCTGAAGTTCTATGAGGAAAACCCGGACTTCATTCAGCCGGAGTCCCGCAAGAATGAGATGATCAACAACTTCATCAAGCCGGGGCTGGAGGATTTGGCCGTCTCGCGCACAACGTTCGACTGGGGCGTGAAGGTCAAAGGCGATCCGAAGCATGTCGTGTACGTGTGGATCGATGCGTTGTCCAACTACATCACGGCCCTTGGTTACGGTACGGACAATCAAGAGCTGTTTGAGCGGTATTGGCCGGCAGACGTTCATCTCGTGGGGAAAGAAATCGTGCGCTTCCATACGATTTACTGGCCGATTATGCTGATGGCGCTGGGGCTGCCGCTGCCGAAGAAGGTGTTTGGCCATGGCTGGCTCTTGATGAAGGGCGGGAAAATGTCCAAATCCAAGGGCAACGTCGTGGATCCAAACGTGCTGATCGACCGTTACGGGCTTGATGCTACCCGGTATTATTTGCTGCGTGAGGTGCCGTTCGGTTCGGACGGTTCGTTTACGCCGGAAAGCTTCGTACAGCGGGTGAACTCCGATCTAGCCAACGACCTTGGCAACCTGCTGAACCGTACGGTGGCGATGATGGAGAAATATTTTGGCGGCGAGGTGCCGGCTTATGAGCCAAACGCCACGGCGTTTGATGCGGAGCTGGAGCAAGCGGCGCTGGATACGGTCCGCAAGGTAGAGGAGGTTATGGAGAACATGGGGTTCTCCGTGGCGCTCACCCATATTGGGGCGTTTATCAGCCGAACGAACAAATACATCGATGAGACGCAGCCGTGGGTGCTGGCCAAAGATGAAGCGAAGAAAGGCGAGCTCGCTTCGGTCATGGCGCATCTGGCCGAGTCGCTGCGCATCGCCTCGATCCTGTTGCAGCCGTTCCTGACACAGGCGCCGGCGAAGATCTGGGCGCAGCTCGGCATCGCTCCCGGGGAGCTGACGACCTGGGAGAGCGCCAAGACGTTTGGCCTGATCCCGGCCGGAACGAAGCTCGTCAAAGGCGAGCCGATCTTCCCGCGGCTCGACGCAGAGCAGGAAATCGAGTTTATTTCGAACTCGATGACCGGGGGTACGCCGGCGGCTGAGGCTGCCGCCCCGGCTGCCGCTTCGGCGTCGACGCCGGCACCGGCAGTGGAGAAGCCGGAGCCGAAGGACGAAATCGGCATCGACGATTTCGCCAAGGTAGAGCTGCGGGTCGCGCAGGTGCTCGCCTGCGAGCCGGTGCCGAAGGCCGACAAGCTGCTGAAGCTGCAGCTGGATCTAGGCTATGAGCAGCGCCAGGTCGTGTCGGGCATCGCCAAGTTCTACAAGCCGGAGGAGCTGGTTGGACGCAAAGTGATTTGCGTGACGAACCTGAAGCCGGTGAAGCTGCGCGGCGAGCTGTCGCAAGGCATGATCCTCGCCGCTTCGCAAGGCGATCAGCTGACGCTGGCGACGGTGCCGGATACGATGCCAAATGGCGCCATCGTGAAATAAGCAAAACGGATAAGCATGAATTGTGCAGCACGCGCAATCGATCTAGGCCGCCAGAGGAACCTTCCTCTGGCGGTTTTGTTTGTTGTGCACGACTTCAAGGAAGAATAATAGAGGTTGACATTCCAAGAGGAGGGTCCTATAATCCTTGTTGGTAATCATTACGATTAAGAGAGGGAGTTATTGATGTTTATACATAGATTTAAGCGAGGGTTCGTCTTAGCAGCCGCGGGGCTTACGTTACTGTTCGTTCTAGCAGGCTGCGGGAAGAACGCAAGCAGCGGAACGATCGTAGAAGGCAAAGTGAACGTGATCACCAGCTTTTATCCGATCTATGAATTTGCCAAGACGATTGGCGGCGAAGAAGCGAACGTCATCAATTTGCTGCCGACCGGCGTTGAGCCGCATGATTGGACACCGCGCAGCCAGGATATTTTAAATGCGTCCAAAGCTCAGCTGTTTTTGTATAACGGCGCTGGGCTGGAGGGATGGGTTCCGAACTTTCTGAAGGGCCTAGGTGCAGATGCCAAAGTCAAAACCGTGGAAGTCAGCCAAGGGATCGATTTGATCGAAGCGGAAGGCGATGACGGTCACGGGCATGGCGAAGAAGCCGGGCATGAAGCGGAAACAGACTTGGACCATGAGGAGGAAACGGCGGCCAATCAAGTGGACCCGCACACCTGGGTTAGCCCGAAATCCGCGATCATCATGGCGGAGAATATCAAGAACAGCTATATCGAGGTAGATCCGGAGCACAAGGAGGCTTATGAAGCCCGGTATCAGGAACTGCTGGGTCAACTGCAGGCATTGGATGCCAAGTTCACCGAGCGATTATCCTCGCTGCCTAAGAAGGAAATTGTGGTTTCCCACCAAGCATTTGGCTACTTGTGCCGGGATTACGGACTAACCCAACATGCGATTATGGGGCTGTCACCGGAGGCTGAGCCGCGGGCTCAGGACTTGGTGGCATTGTCGAAGCTGGTGAAGGAGAAGGGCATTCGTTATGTATTTTTCGAAGAGCTCGTTTCGGATAAACTAGCCAAGACGCTGGCTTCCGAAGCTGGTGTGGATACGCTGGTGCTCAATCCCGTGGAAGGACTGACGAAAGCCCAAGCCCAAGCTGGCGATAATTACTTTACGTTGATGGAGAAAAATTTGCAAAATCTGATCCAAGCTCTACAATAAGAAGAAACTATATGTACCGGAAGGACGCTAAGTAAATGAAATCCGACGCAACTACGGCACAGGATGCCGTTTGTCATGACAGTGTAATCGAGCTTGACCACGTTTCCTTCGCGTATCAGGAACAACAAGTGATCTCCGACTTCAGCTTTGTCGTCCGCGAGCGGGATTTTATAGGCGTGATCGGTTCCAATGGCGCGGGGAAAACCACGCTGCTGCGGATGATGGTCGGTCTGCTGCAGCCAACCGAAGGGGAAATTCGCTTGTTCGGCGAGCCGATCCGGCGCTTCCGCGATTGGGAGCGGATCGGCTACGTGCCGCAGAAGAACGCCTTTAATCCCCTGTTTCCGGCGACGGTCCGCGAAGTGGTGTTGTCCGGCCTATACAATAACAAGAAGCTGTTCCGCCGGATCGGCCGTGAGGAACAGCGCAAGTGTGATGATGCGCTGGAAGTGATGCGGATCGGTGATATCCAACATAAGCGCATCGGCCAGCTTTCCGGCGGCCAACAGCAGCGGGTATTTTTGGCGCGGGCGCTCGTGAACAAACCCGATTTGCTCGTTTTGGACGAACCCACCGTCGGCATTGATGCTCAGACGCAAGCCGATTTTTTTGAATTGATTTTTCATATGCACGCCCATCATCACATGACGTTTCTGATGGTCTCCCATGATATCGGTATGATCGAAGGGAAGCTGGGCCAGGAACCCCGCAAGCAGTGTGGGGCGATCAAATTTTACGTGCGCCACTCGCACGAGCAGGACTGCGCGATCCCGGATCTGCAGCATTCGTTGGTTTAGGAGTTGTTTATTTTGGAGATATTATCCGCTGATTTTTTTCAAAGAGCGCTGGCTGGCGGCCTGTTGATCGGATTGACCGCACCCTTGATCGGGATCTTTCTGGTGCTGCGTCGTCTCTCGATGATCGGTGATACGCTGGCCCATGTTACTATCGCCGGGGTGGCTTTAGGTTTCTTGCTTGGGGTCTATCCCGTTGGGGTTGGCCTCGCTTTTGCCGTCGTCGCCTCGTTTGCCATCGAGAAGCTGCGTAAAGCGTATCGAGGCTACGCCGAGCTGTCGATTGCCATTATCATGTCCGGGGGCGTTGCGCTGGCCTCCCTGTTCTTTACGCTGGGGATGGGTTACAATACGGATGTGGTCAGCTATCTGTTTGGCAGCATTTATACGCTGGATACAACAGATTTATATGTAGCTTTTGGCGTCACCCTGGTGGTGGTGATCGTTGTCGTTGCCTTCTTCAAGGAATTTTTCCTGCTAACCTTTGAGGAAGATGCCGCTTCGGTAAGCGGGATTCCGGTGAAGCTGCTGAACCTGCTGCTGACGGTTATGACGGCATTGGTGATCAGCACCGCCATCAAAATCGTTGGCGCCTTGCTCGTTTCGGCGTTGCTGACGATTCCTGCTGGCTGTAGCCTGCTCATCGCCCGAAGCTTTAAAATGTCCGTGGTATTCTCCGTGATCATTGCGGAAATCGCGGTCATAGCCGGATTGATTGTGGCGGGTGTCTGGAATTTGGCTCCGGGCGCGACGATTGTGCTGCTGCTGATCTGCATGCTGATACTTACTTTGCTGGGCAAACGGGGATTCTCTGCCTAGCCCGCAAGGGTACATAGGGGGTACTTATGGCTGACATCCATCTCGGGATTGCCTTCGGCGCGGGGGTCGCTTCCTTTATTTCGCCTTGCTGCCTGCCTTTATATCCGTCTTACCTGTCATATATTACCGGGATGTCCGTGCAGCAATTAAAGACGGAGCAAAGCAAACGGGACGTTCGCTTCCGGACGATGACGCATACGCTGGCGTTTATCCTCGGCTTCTCCGTTGTGTTCTATACGCTGGGTTTCGGCGCCGGTCTGTTTGGTGAATTTTTTAATCAATATCGCGGATTGATCCGGCAATTATCCGCCATTTTGATCATTTGTATGGGTTTGTTTCTCATGGGGATCTTCCAGCCGCAGTTTCTGCTAAAGGAACGGAAAATGAATTTGAAATTCAAGCCGGCCGGATACATCGGTTCGTTTATTTTTGGCATTGGCTTCTCCGCGGGCTGGTCGCCTTGCGTTGGCCCGATTCTGGCGGCGATTATCGCATTAGCCGTAACGGAGCCGGGAACCTGGATTGGACTGATCACCGCCTATACGCTTGGGTTTGCCTTGCCTTTTTTTGTCCTGGCTTTCTTTATCGGTTCGACAAAATGGATTCTCCGCTATTCCGCCATCATGATGAAAATCGGCGGCGCGCTGATGCTGCTGATGGGCGTGCTGCTGTTTACGAACCGTATGGCCCAAATCACGATTTGGCTGCAGCAAATTACGCCTGAATGGTTGAAGTTCTAGGGGAGACGAAGGAAAGTGTGCCGATGTGCACTTGCCAACGGACAATCAGAACATGTATCATTAACAGAGTAATGTTTAACATGCGTACAGGTTTGTCCGCGTCAACTCATGGAAAAGAGGGAATCGATAGATGCCAACGCCCAGTATGGAAGATTATTTGGAGCGTATTTACAAACTGATCGACGAGAAAGGATACGCACGCGTGTCCGATATCGCGGAAGGTTTGGAGGTTCATCCTTCCTCCGTTACGAAGATGATTCAGAAATTGGACAAGGATGAATACTTGATCTACGAGAAATATCGGGGCCTTGTTTTGACCAATAAAGGGAAAAAAATCGGCAAACGGCTCGTAGACCGGCATCAGTTGCTGGAGGAGTTTCTTGGGATGATCGGCGTCGATCACGAGAATATCTATAAAGACGTCGAAGGAATTGAACATCATTTGAGCTGGGATTCCATCACGCGAATTGCGACGCTTGTGGAATATTTCAAACGGGACAGCAACCGGATACGCGACCTGGAAAAGGTCCATCAGGAACTGATCAACGAATCGTAGAAGAAGCATCTGTCTTTCGGTGAAGGCAGATGCTTCTTCTTTTTGTCCTGAAGAGCGCAACTCTTGACCTCCGCGTGACGTTTAAGGAAGTAGCACGGTTCGTCCGTACATAACGATGATGTGGAGGATACTGATGAAATTTCGCAAATGGTTTATTCCTATTCTAGTGTTGCTCTTCCTATGGCCTTATACCGGGAATACGCCGGTGGCCGCAGCCGCAACCGATATTCGGATTATTTTCGACGGTGAGGTGTTGTCCACCGATGCTTCGCCGTACATTAAGCCCGGGGCGAATGTCACCATGGTCCCGCTTCGGGCCATCAGCGAGAACCTGGGAGCCCGGGTAGCCTGGTCCCAAGCCGATAAAACCGCAACGATTCAAAAAGATGGCAGTACCATCGTTCTGACGTTAGGTTCTTCTGCAGTTCAAGTCGGCGGAAGTACGATCAACCTGGAAGCTTCCGTGGAAATTAACTCCGGCCGGACGATGGTGCCGCTGCGCTTTGTCAGCGAGCAACTTGGTATTGCCGTCAATTGGAACGGGCAGACCCGTACGATCACCCTGTTGAGTGGCTCCGGAGCAACTCAGCCGGAACCAGGCGTAGGTGGGGAGGACCCGCAAAGCGATGTGCCTCAGCCGCCGGCAGTTGATACGTCGAACGGGCTGCGCGGTGTTTGGGTATCCACGGTTTCTAATCTCGACTGGCCGAGCAAGAGCTCGTACGGCAAGGTAGAGGCCCAGAAAGCCGAATACGTACAGCTGCTGGACGAAGTGCAGGCGATGGGAATGAACGCAGTGTTCGTTCAGGTGCGCCCGTCAGCGGACGCGATTTATCCGTCGTCCCAGGTGCCGTGGTCCTCTTATTTGACGGGAACCGCCGGCAAGGATCCGGGATACGACCCGCTGCAGTTCCTGATCGAAGAGACGCACCGCCGCGGCATGGAATTCCACGCCTGGTTTAATCCGTTCCGCGCCAGCACAGGCAGCGATGCGAGCAAGCTTCCGGCCAATCATGTCGCAAACCAACATCCGGAATGGATCGTGAAGTTCGACGGCAAGCTGTATATTAATCCGGGGATTCCGGAAGCGCGCGATCACGTCATCAGTGCGATTATGGAAGTCGTGAACGGGTACGATATTGACGGAGTTCATTTGGACGATTATTTCTATCCGACCGGAGAAACGACTTCAAAGAAATTCGCGGATGACGCTACGTTTAAGTCTTATAACTCCAAGAAGATTGCAACGAAAGGCGACTGGCGCCGGGATAATATCAATCAGTTCGTGCAAAAATTAGGCCAACGGATTGAAGCGTCTAAGCCTTATGTTTCTTTTGGCATCAGCCCGTATGGAGTTTGGCGGAACAAGTCAAACGATTTGACCGGCTCCGATACGAAAGCTAGTGTTACGGCGTACGATAGCACTTATGCCGACGTTCGGACGTGGATTAAGAACGAGTGGATTAATTACGTCGCTCCACAACTGTATTGGAGCATGACGCGCAAGGAAGTCCGTTATGACCTGCTGGCCGACTGGTGGGCCCAAGAGGTAAGAGGGACTAACGTGAAGCTGTACATCGGCCATGCGCCGTATAAGCTAGGGACGCCGGAGATCGGCTGGTCCAGCGCACAGGAAATCATCAATCAGCTCGAATACAACCGTCAGATTCCCGAGATCAGCGGCAGCATCTTCTTTAGCGCCAAGGACCTGCGCAAGAACCCGCTGGGACTGATCCCGCTGCTGCAGTCTTATTATGGAGTGCAGCCTTGACAGGATTAGGTGTACACGACACATTCGTCTCTTGACGGATGTGTCTTTTTGTTTAGTCATACGTACAGCCTCTCCCAACATACATAAGCAGTAAGCTGAATGTGGGTTGGGAGGAAGGCGCCGGATGCTGATTAACGGAGTGTTTGAGGGCGGCGGGGTCAAAGGAATTTCGTTGGCTGGTGCGGTCCGGGCAGCAGAAAAGCACGGAGCGCAGTTTCATCGGGTGGCCGGAACCTCATCCGGTTCGATCATCGCTTCGATGATTGCTGCAGGCTACACCGCAGACGAAATGAAAGAACTGATTATGACGACGTCCTTCACGAAATTTCTGAAGAGAGCGCCCCTTTTTAATTTGGCATTGATTGGTCCGGCCCTCCGGGTCCTGCTGAAAAAAGGCTTGTATGCCGGGGAAACGTTGGAGGAGTGGATCCGCCAAATTTTACTTGCGAAGGGCATCCGGACGTTTGGCGACTTGGCGCCGGGGAAGCTGACCATTATCGCCTCGGATATCACCAGCGGTAAAATCATGGTATTGCCGGACGACTTGGAAAAGATCGGCATCGACCCGGCGATGTTTGAGGTCGCCCGGGCGGTTCGCATGAGCTGCAGCATTCCGTATTTCTTTGATCCGGTGCTGCTGCGGTTGCCGCCGAAGCTGGCCAGAGGGAAGCCGTTCACCGAGCAATTTCTGCATATTGTGGATGGCGGCTTGCTCAGCAATTTTCCGCTATGGTTGTTTGATCGGGAAGAGCCGCGGCAAGGCGGGCGTCTCATTCCAACGGTCGGCTTTCAAATGGTCGGCAAAAATACGAATAAACCGCATCGAATCACCGGACCGTTTACGATGCTGCAGGCGATCGTGGAGACGATGTTGTCCGCCCATGATGAACGGTACATCGAGCAATCCAACCGCTATCGTACCGTGAAGATTCCGACGCTGGGCATCGGCACAACGCAATTTGATATCAGCGAGGAAGAAAGCCGGCTGCTGTTTGAATCCGGGTTTCTGGCGGGAGACCGGTTTTTCGCCAATTGGAATCTGCAGCTTTACGAGGAGCAGTTTAAGAAGTACCAACAAGCGAATAGTGCGTTCTAATAAAAGCAAAGGACGGAACCGCAGCGGTTCCGTCCTTTTGCAATTTAATGATATTTAGTCAAATCGTCGTCGTTTTTGCCTTTGTTGCCTTCGATAACTTGAAACGGATAAGTCTTGCGCTTCTCCGTTCGGGTTGGCTTCCGTTCTGCGGCCACTTTGGCCATCGTACGTGCGGAAGGCTTGATTTTGGGCTGCTGTGCCTTCCGGTATTTCCGCGGCGGGTATTTATAAAGCAGGAAGACGATGCCAAAGACAGCCACCGGAACAATGATACTGCTCCACTCGATTTGATGTCTGATAAACAAACCATCAATAATGTAGAACGCGACTAGAAGGACGATGATCCAAAACATGATGCCTTGTTTTCTCATGTTACTCATCCTTTCAAGGGATCCAAAGATGTACCCACCGGCGTCTCAATAACGCCGACCTGTTCCAATTGCGCATCCAGCTCGCGCATGCGGTTAAAGGAAGCGATCGATACTTCGACCATATCGTCGGTCGGTTCCTTTGTTGTCAACAACTGCAGCCAAAGCCCCGGATATCCAAGGAACCGCAGCACCGGAATGTCGCGAACCGCGTTAGTGAACCGCAGCATTTCGAAGGAAAGTCCGATCACAAGCGGGAGCAACAGGATCCGGATGTAGATCCGTTCCCAAACCGTGTCCCAACTGAATATCGGCAGGGAATAAATGATAACGCCAACGATCACCGTTAAGATGATAAAGCTGCTGCCGCACCGGTAATGCAGGCGAGAGTATTTTTGCACATTGGCCGGGGTTAATTCTTCTCCCGCTTCATACGCGGAGATCACTTTATGTTCAGCTCCGTGGTATTGGAACAACCGTTTGATGACAGGGGTCTGGGACATGAGCCACAGATACCCGAGCAGCAGAACGATCTTAATGACACCTTCAATAAGCGAGTGCAGCGTCTGGCTGGCAAAAGCGTGCTGGAACAAGTACTGCTCCAAGAGCGCAGGCACCAATGTAAAAATGAGCTTTCCTACGATAAAGGACAAAATCCCCACGACTGCAACCCCAAGCAGCATGGTGAGAGAAAAGCCGGATTCTTCTTTTTCCTTCTGTTTGGCGCGTTCTTCGGGGTCCATCTCGTCATCGGCCATCGCCTCTGCCGAATAGTTCAGGTGTTTGGAGCCTTTGGCGCTTGCGTCAACGATGCTGACGATGCCGCGGATCAGCGGGATTTTGCGCAGCTTCTTGACCCATTCCTTATCTTCCTTGGGGACTTCCAAGAAGCTGATTTCCCCGTTTTTTCGGCGTACGGCGGTGACATTGACATATTTCCCGCCAAACATAACGCCTTCTATAACGGCTTGGCCGCCGTAAATCGTCGGTGTTGATTGTTCAGGCAAAGCTTTCACCTTCCTAATATATATAAGTTTGGTTTGGCATTAGCGGCAAGACATCAAGATTTGTAATGATTCCATTGTAACGGACTTTGCGGGCAAATTCTAGTTGGATTAGTCGTTTTGGAAATGTGCATACTAATCTTCAAAAAAACGCATGAAAATATTCCTTTGGAAAGGAAGGATGCGAATGAAAGCGGACAAGGAGAAGATGCAAAGCCGGGTTCAACCGTGGCGTCAGCAACGCCGGGAACGCACCAACATCTGGCTGTACTCGCTGGAGATCGGTTTGTTTGCCGGATTAATTTGGGGCGGCGTGAAGGGGGTATTCTTTTATATGAGCTTTACCTCGGTGCTGCCCGGCTATCTGCTGGAGCCGTTCTTCAAAAACTCGTTCTTGCATAGTCAGGCCGGGTATTACTTGGGCTGGCTGTCGTTTATCGGATTATCCATTCTGGCGACGCTGATTTATGTGCTGGCGTTCCGCAAGCTAAAGGGGCCAAGTCCGGGGATTTTATACGGCATCGTATGGTGGGGCATTTTATTTGGGGTGCTGGGTCCGTTGCTCGACCTGATTCCCCCGCTGCGCGAATTGTCGCGGACGACGATCATTAGCGAGTTTTGTTTGTATTTGCTGTGGGGACTGTTCATCGGTTATACCACGGCCGAGGAATACACGGACGAGCGCGCACGTGAACCCCAAAAAGCCCGCGAGCAGGCACTTTCTATGGAGGGCGGATCAAAAAGTTAAAGCTTCTCAAGCGACTCCTTCCTATGTTAAAATTGTTTTTGGTTATTTTTCGGAAAGGGGGAGCCGCCATGTACCGCATCTTGGTGATGAACGGACCGAATTTAAACATGCTTGGCGTGCGCGAGCCCGGCGTCTATGGTTCCGAGAAACTGGTTGATATCGAAGACAATCTGAAGGAACTGGCTGCGCCAAACGGGCTGGAGTTATCCTTCTTTCAGTCCAACCACGAGGGCGAGCTGATCGACCGGATTCATGCCGCCTACGGAAATACGGATGGAATTCTGTTGAATCCAGGTGCACTCACGCATTATAGTTATGCGCTTCGGGATGCCTTGACTTCTGTGAATATCCCCGTGATTGAAGTCCATTTGTCCAATATCCACGCCCGTGAGGCGTTCCGACACCATTCGGTCATCGCGCCGATCGCTGTCGGTCAAATCTCTGGATTCGGATCCTACGGATATGAAATGGGACTACTGGCCTTAAAACGCCACTTGGAGCGGGCAAAATAAACGGAGAGATCATAAAGAAGGTTACTACCTCTATAATAAGGGAGAGTTGGTTATGGCGAGTACACGTGTAGCCCGGCTCCGCGAGGCGATGACATCGCAGCAAATCGAAGCCGTACTCATCACCGGAGAAGTGAACCGCTGCTATTTGACGGGATTTACGGGAAGTTCCGGCTATGTCCTGATTACCCATCAGAAGGCCTGGTTGCTCACAGACTTCCGCTATTTAACCCAAGCTGCGGAACAGGCGCCCGGGTTCGAAATTGTGGATCACGGGGCTTCGGTTACCGGAACCATTCAAAGCTTGCTAAAGCAAGAGGGTATTGAACGGCTTGGTTTTGAAGAAGATCAGTTGGTGTATGCCACCTACCGGACGTATGAAAGCGAGCTGAAGCCGGTGAAGCTGGTTCCGCTCAGCGGGTTGGTCGAAGAACTGCGGATCTTCAAGGATGCCGAAGAATTGGCTATCCTGAAGGAAGCGGCTGAGTTGGCGGACCGGACCTTCTTGCATATGCTCGACGTTCTGAAGCCGGGAATGAGTGAGTGGGATGCCGCTCTGGAACTGGAAACGTTCATGAAGAAGAACGGCGCCACCGGTCCTTCGTTTGATACGATTATGGCTTCGGGAGAACGCTCCGCATTACCGCACGGGAGAGCCAGCGAACGCATTATGCAGGCGAACGAACTGGTCACGATGGATTTCGGCGCTTTGTATAAGGGGTATTGCTCTGATATTACGCGGACGGTAGCCTTGGGAACGCCAAGCGCCAAGCTGCGTGAAATTTACGATATCGTCCTGGAAGCCCAGCTGCATACGCTGGAATTCCTTCGTCCAGGGATGACCGGACGGGAAGCTGATGCTTTGGCGCGCGACGTGATTACCCGTTACGGCTACGGCGAACAGTTCGGACACAGCACCGGACACGGCCTCGGAATGGAAGTGCATGAGGCACCGCGCGTCTCCAAAGCGAGCGACACGGTGCTAAAACCGGGGATGGTCGTTACCGTTGAACCGGGGATCTATTTGCCGGGAATCGGCGGCGTCCGCATCGAGGACGATGTCGTCATCACGGAAACCGGAATCCGCCGGTTGACGGAATCGACGAAGGATTTTATTTCTCTAGGCTAAAATAGGGTTGCCGCCGGTCTTTCAGAAAGGCCGGATGCCCGGCTGTAGTAAGTGGTTTCGCAAGGACTCCAATCGTGGGGGAACAGCAGCTTACGTGAACAGCTTGAATTTTGGGTATTTTTCAATTTTAATATAGGTGTTAACCCACTTGAGGAGGTACTTTTGTGATTTCAGTAAACGATTTTAAAACAGGCTTGACCGTCGAGGTGGACGGCGACATTTATACGGTGCTGGAGTTCCAACACGTAAAACCGGGTAAAGGCGCAGCGTTCGTCCGCTCCAAGCTGAAAAATCTGCGGAACGGCAACATTGTAGAGAAAACGTTCCGTGCCGGCGAAACGATCAGCCGGGCTATGATTGAAAACCGCGACGTGTCATATCTGTATGCCAGCGGCCAAGAGCATACGTTCATGGATAATGAAACCTACGATCAATTTACGTTGACGTCGGATCAACTGAAATGGGAACTGAATTTCCTGAAAGAAAATATGAACGTAAAAATCGTCAGCTACCAAGGCGAAATTATCGGGATCAACCTGCCGAACAGCGTCGAGCTGAAGGTAATTGAAACGGAACCCGGAATCAAAGGGAACACGGCTACCGGCGCAACCAAAAACGCCAAGGTCGAAACCGGCTTGAACGTTCAAGTACCGCTCTTCATTAATGAAGGCGACGTACTCTTGATCGATACACGCGATGGTAAATATATTTCGCGGGCTTAATCTCTCAGTAGTCAAGGCTCCGCTCCAGGCGGAGTCTTGTACCAACGGGCATCCTCCACCTACCTGGGTGGAGGAATTTTTGTTAATATCGGCAAAACCATTGACGAACTTCGGGTCTTTCGTATTATACTGGTTTAAAGCGTTACTGGATTCAATGGGTTGAACGCTCCGACTTGGAGCACCATTAGGGAGGGTCTGACTTGGCTTTATACGTGATGAAATTTGGAGGCAGTTCCGTAGGCGATACGGAGCGCATACAACGCGTCGCCCGGCGTGTTGTGAACAAACAGCAGGAAGGGCATCAGGTGATGGTGGTCGTCTCCGCGATGGGCGATACGACGGACGATTTGATCGATCAGGCGAAGCTGATCAATCCAGACCCACCTTTGCGGGAAATGGATATGCTGATGACGACCGGCGAGCAAATCTCGATCGCGTTGATGGCGATGGCTATCGATGCGCTGGGCGCCAAGGCCGTTTCTTATACCGGTTGGCAAGCGGGCTTCCGCACGGAGGCGGAGCATGGCAAAGCACGCATTACCGATATTAAGCCGGAGCGGGTGCTCAAGTCGTTGGAAGAGGGATATATCGTTATCGTTGCCGGCTTCCAGGGCTTGACTGAGGACGGGGAGATTACGACGTTCGGGCGCGGCGGTTCGGATACGACGGCCGTTGCCTTGGCTGCGGCGACAAAGGCGGATTATTGCGAGATTTATACCGATGTGGACGGCGTGTATTCTACCGACCCGCGGATCGTAAAGAATGCCCGCAAACTGAACGAAATCTCATACGACGAGATGCTTGAGCTCGCGAACTTAGGCGCGGCGGTCCTGCATCCCCGTGCGGTGGAATATGCGAAGCACAATAATGTACGGCTCGTCGTCCGCTCCAGCTTTAACAATCATGAAGGTACGGTCGTGAAGGAGGAAGTCAATATGGAACAAGGTGTGGTAGTCAGCGGGATCGCGTATGATAAGAACGTGGCCCGAATCAGCATATTGGGCGTATCGCACGTGCCCGGCGTACTGGCGAAGGTGTTTGGCTCTCTGGCTGAGGCCAAGATCGACGTGGACATCATCGTCCAAAGCGGCGTAACGGATGGTAAAGCGGATTTCTCCTTTACAGTAGCTCTGTCCGATTGCGACAAGGCGGTGAAGGTGTTGGAAGGGATCCGTAACGAGCTGCCTTACGAGAAGGTCACCTCTCAGGAAGGGCTTGTGAAGGTTTCGATCGTAGGCGCAGGGATGGTCAGCCATCCGGGCGTTGCGGCACAAATGTTTGAAGTGATCTCCAAGCAAGGCGTCAATATCGAGATGGTCAGCACCTCCGAAATTAAGGTGTCCTGCGTGATTGAAGGAAGCAAGCTGAACGATGTCGTGAAGGCCTTGCATACGGCATATGGTCTGGATGCGGAGACCACCGCATTTGTTGGCGGTCCGCAGGAGCGGCGTTAATCCGCATAACAAGCAACTTAAGAACGGGAAAAAAGGAATCCCTCGAAGCGAATTGCTTCGGGGGATTTTTTTTTAATAAATAGAGATTTTCAGGCATATCGTTAAGAGAACAGATGGGACAAGAAGGAGGTATATATGCTTGATAAATTCGTGACAAGCATGGCGGCCTTGCGAATTTTTTCGGGTACGATCGAAATTCTAGCAGCGCTGCTTATGCTGAAGCTGGGCAGGGTAGATAAGGCGCTGGCCGTAAATTCGGCGTTGGCGTTCGTCGGCCCGACCATTCTGCTTGTCACCACGTCCATTGGACTTGTCGGGATGGCCGACAAATTGTCGTGGGGAAAGATGGCATGGATCGGGTGCGGGGTGACTTGTCTCTTAATCGGCATTTTGAAGAAATGATAGAGTTCCCTAGCATATTGATCAAGTACAAGCATACACATGTGATATAGCAAAAAACAATCCAAATAAGAGAAAGCAAACCAGGCGGTATGGACATGCATGAAAGTAAGAGTTTTGGGGGTACGCCTATGAACCCGAGTTGGTTGACCGTATTTCCCGACAATCTCCGGGACTTGCTGCTGAAGCTTCCGCCTTCTATCTTTCCGGCTTTGGAAGAAATCCGCATACGCGAGGAACGACCGCTGGAGATTAATACGGGCGGCCGCTACTATTTTCTAACGCCGGACGGGGAGATGACGCGGAATCCGGACGCCGCTTACAAACCGGGCAAGCAGGACGGCAAACGGCTGCTTGACCTGATCACCAATCATTCGCTGTATACGATGGAGGAAGAGCTCCGCAAAGGGTTTATCACGATCGCCGGCGGCCATCGTATCGGACTAGCCGGGAGAACCTTGCTCAGCGGAGGAAGGGTGGAGCACTTGCGGGACATCAGCGGGTTTAACGTGCGGATTGCCCGAGAAATTAGAGGCATTGCCGATCCGATCCTGCCGAGGCTGCTCGATTTCAGGCACAAAACGGTGTATCACACCTTAATCCTGTCTCCTCCCCAGCAAGGAAAAACGACGCTGATTCGCGATTTAGCGCGCCAGATTAGCAGCGGAACCTGGGGGCATCCCGAGGCCTCCTGGCCGGGGCTAAAGGTTGCGGTCATCGACGAGCGCTCCGAAATCGCCGGCAGCAAGCGGGGAGTGCCCGGCTTTGACATGGGTCCGCGAACCGATGTGATGGACGGCTGCCCGAAGGCAGAAGGAATCATGATGATGATTCGCTCCATGTCGCCAGATGTCATCATCGTCGATGAAATCGGTCGACCGGAGGATGCCGAGGCTTTGGCTGAAGCGCTGCACGCCGGCGTCCGGGTCATCGCCACGGCGCATGGTTCAAGCGTGGACGATTTGGCTGCGCGCCCGGCATTGTCCCGGCTGGCGGAAAGCTCCTTCTTCCAAATGTATGCGGTGATCGCGCGGACGGATAAGGGACTTGCCTTTAAGCTGTGGGACGGCAAACGCCGCGGCATCCCGGCGGCCGCCCCCGGATGGAGAGGCAGGGAAGAGCATGCTTAAGATGTTTGGAGCTGCACTCGTCCTGCTGACTGCCACCATGGCAGGCTGGCTGCAAGCCAGGCAATTCGCGGCACGGCCAAGCCAAATCCGGAGGCTGATCCTCGCATTAAAGCGGCTCGAGACGGAGATCATGTACGGCTTTACACCGCTTCCGGACGCCCTCCGAAGAATCGGCGAGCAAAGCGGCGAGCCGATCCGAGCGATCTTCGTTCGTGCGGCGGACCATATGAGTTCCGCTCACCCGCTAACCGCCCAGGAGAGTCTGGAACAAGCCGTAACGAAGCTGTGGAGCTATACCGCGATGAAGGCGCCCGAGCAAGAGGTCATAAGGCAGCTTAGCTTAACGCTCGGGACAAGCGACCGGAAGGATCAACTCGGTCATATCGCCACAGCCGTACGGCAGCTGGAGAGCGAGGAATCCGCAGCACGGGAAGAACAGGCCCGCTATGAGAAAATGTATCGAAGCTTGGGGCTTTTGTGCGGAGCGTTCATCGTCATTTTGTTCTACTGAATACCATTTCCCTCCACGGCTGATTGACGCCTGTGAAATCGTTAGTGAGGTGCCAAATCAATGAACATAGAAGTGAACGCCATCTTTCAGATTGCAGGCATCGGTATCATCATTGCCATGATCCATACGGTATTGAAGCAGATGGGCAAAGAGGACATGGCGCATTGGGTGACGCTGATCGGGTTTGTGGTCGTCCTGTTCATGGTCATCCGGTTGCTTGACAGTCTGTTTCAGGAAATCAAATCAATCTTTTTATTCCAGTAGGTGAGCGCTCCGTGGAAATTATCCAAGTTGTAGGGCTCGGGCTCATCGCAACCGTGCTGGTTCTGGTCGTCAAGGAACAAAAGCCGATGTTTGCTTTCCTGATTGCCGCAAGCACGGGCGTTCTGATCTTCCTGTACCTGATCGGAAAAATCGGCGGGATCATCGAGGTGCTGGAGGATCTGGCCAACAAGTCCGGCGTCCAGATGATCTATCTGAAGACGATCCTGAAAATTATCGGGATCGCCTACATCGCCGAGTTTGGAGCACAGATTGTCCGGGATGCCGGTCAGGAGAGCATCGCCAGCAAAATCGAAATGGCGGGCAAAGTGCTCATCATGGTGCTTGCCATTCCGATTATCAGCATTATTATCGAAACGGTCATCAAGCTGCTGCCGGCTTAGCAGGCGCATTGCATCAGATTGGGGAGAAAGACTTATGCCAGCAACGATTGAACGATGGCGCGCTTCTACGCTGCTCTTGATCGTCTTAGGGGTCTTGCTGTTTGGGTACATGCCCGTCATCGCCTCCGCCGAAGGGGAAGGGGACAACTGGATCCAACGCCAAGCCAAGGAGCTTCCCACCGATCAGGTCGAAACGTATTGGCAGCAGCTGATGAAGGAGTACGGCGGGTTTTTCCCGGATCAGAAGCTTCCTTCCTTTATGGATATGCTTCTGCAGCAGGACCAGAGCTTTAGTCTGAAGGCGGGGCTAAGCGGCCTGATGCGATATATGTGGCACGAGGTGCTGTATAACGGACACATCTTAGTGACCATCGTGCTGCTCTCCATATTCAGTATGATTCTGGAAACCTTGCAGACCGCATTCGAGCGCAAGCAGGTCAGTAAAGTTGCCTACTCCATCTGCTATATGGTGATTTTGGTGCTTGCAATCAACAGCTTTCATGTGGCGATCACCTATGCGACGAATGCGATTAGCGGAATGATCGACTTTATGATGGCGATGGTGCCGCTGCTGTTCACGCTGCTGGCTTCCTTAGGCAATGCGGTAACGGTAACGGTGACCCACCCTTTGGTTGTATTTATGGTCCATGCGGTGGGGACGGCGGTGCATACGGTCATATTCCCGCTATTGTTCTTCTCGGCGGTGCTGCACATCGTTAGCTCGTTGTCCGACAAGTATAAGCTCACCCAGCTGGCCAATTTACTGCGTACCGTGAGCATGGCTTTGCTTGGGATCCTGCTCACCGTCTTTCTCGGCGTCATCTCGGTCAAAGGGATCGCCGGATCCGTGGCGGACGGGGTCACCCTGCGAGCGGCCAAATATCTGACCGGTAACTTCGTCCCGGTTGTCGGCAAAGTGTTCGCCGATGCAACGGACACGGTCATCTCCGCTTCCCTGCTCGTCAAGAATTCGATCGGTCTGGTCGGGGTGATCATTCTGCTGTTTCTGTGCGCCTTTCCGGCGATCAAGATCATTACGCTGGCACTAATCTTCAACTTGGCTGCGGCGGTGATGCAGCCGCTTGGCGATTCGCCGGTCATCGCATGCCTGGAGACGATCGGCAAGAGCATGTTGTATGTCTTCGCAGCGCTGGCCGCGGTGGGCATGATGTTCTTCCTGGCGATAACGATCATGCTGACCGCCGGGAACATCACCGTGATGATGAGGTGAGACGTCCTAAAGGGGCCCAAACGAATTACAAGGGGTGGTGATCATGCGTGGACTGGCTGGCGGAGTGGCTGAGAGAAATCATCTTCATCGTGTTAATCGCCGTGTTTATCGATTTGCTGCTGCCCAACCGCGCGATGGAGCGTTACGTCAGATTCGTGGTCAGCCTGCTGATCCTGCTAACGTTGATATCCCCAGTCATGCGTTTCTTCTCAGCCGATGCCAAAGACCAGCTGGAGGCAGCATTCTCGACGAGCTGGGACGGACTAGAGAGTCATTCCCAGGTTCAAAGCACGGAAGCGATCCTACAGCAGGGCGAGAAGCTGAGGGAAAAGCAGGAGTCCGAAGCGTTGGCCTGGGCAGGCGAGGAGGCGGCAAGGCAAATGAAGCAACAAATCGAGCGCTCGACAGGACGGCAAGTTGAACGGGTAACCGTCAAGCTGAAAACCAAACCCGCGGAAAAATCCGAAGCCGGCGGAATCCGTCCGCTGGCCGCAGAGCCGGTTATTTCCTCGGTAGAGGTCGTCATGGCGCAGGTGAAGTCGGAAGAGCAAACAGCAAAAGCCGATGCAGCCGGAAGAGGGCCGGAGGTATCGATCGCACCGGTAGAAAAAATAAAAATCAGCGTAAACACAAGCAATTCCGGCAAGACCGGGGACGCTGAGGAGGAATCCGAAGCGCAGAGCCAAGCGGCGATGGCCAGTTCCCCTGAAGAGTCGTTGGACGGGAACCCTTCAGGGGAAGATGGCAAAATCGGCGGCACGTCCGCAGGCGATGCCGAGCCGGCGGCAGACCGGCTGGTCTCGCAAATCGAAGAGCTGCTCCAGGAGAACTGGGGCGTTGATCGAGAGGCAATCACGGTCCTTAGGGCCGAGCATCTAAATGATTAACACGCCGGGAGGTGAAGAAAGTGCCGGGATGGCTGAAGAAACTGGAGCAATGGCTAGGCAAGGGTACGGATGGCAAAAAAACCGCAAGTACGTTTCGTTGGCTGTTGATCCTCGGGTTGGTTGGGATCGCCATCATGTTGTTTAACTCCTTCGTTAACGTGAAGCAGCTGGATAACAACGGCGAAGGGAGCCGCGAACCGCCGATGATGCAGGACCTTTCCGGATCGACCGGATCTGCGGGCGTCACGGGCGACGATGAATTCAGCAGCATCGAAACGGCGCTCGAAGGCAAAACCAAGGAGATTTTGGAGAAAATCGTGGGCGTCGGTGCGGTGGATGTGCTGGTCACCATCGATTCGACCGAGGAAATCGTGGTCCAACGAAACATCAAAGATTCGCAGGAGCTAACGGAAGAAAGCGATGCGGGTGGGGGAAAACGCCATATCACCCAATATACCCGTGACGGACAGATCGTCACCTACGAGGCTTCCGGCAGCGAGCAGCCGATCGTCACCAAGAAGATCAAGCCTAAGGTTCGTGGCGTGCTGGTCGTCGCCCGGGGAGCTGAGAACAAAACGGTGAAAAGCTTGATCGTCGATGCGGTTGAGAAGGGCTTAAACGTACCGGCTTACCGGATCTCCGTCGTCCCGCGCAAGCAATCTCAATAAGGAAGCAATCAAAATTTAAGGAAACGTTTCGTTCGAATACATTTTTGAGGAGGAAATCCAATATGAAATCCAAAAGACAAACGATTTGGCTGGTTTCCATGCTGAGCTTGATGGTGATTTTATCCGCTTACTACTTATTTACGGAAGAAGGACCGCAACCTGCGACAACCGCTGACGGACAACAGGTGACTGCGACAAATAACGGCATGAATGGAAGCACAGACGGCGATGATGTCATCCTTTCGGAAGTGACAACGGACGGCAGTGAAAACAGCAGCACAATCACGGACGATACAGCGATTGACGATCAAACCGAGCAATCCGCCGAAGAGGGCAAGAGCGAAAATACGGATGTGGCCAAAGACGGCGATACCGCAACCTCCACGGATACGCAAACGGCCGATGCTGGCAAGGCGTCGGAAGATACCGCAGCTGCGGACAACGGCCAGAAGGAAGCCACAACGGATGAAGATGTGCTGAGTCAGCTGGAAGCTCAAGGCGTCTCTTCTTCGGACACGCTGAACGCTTACCAATTCGCTCGTGCACAGGATAACGTGAAGAAGCAAGAAGAGCTGATGAAAACGATCAACGAAAACGAATCCCTTGAAGAAGCTGCAATGGCTCAACAAGAATTAAGCGCTTTGGAAGAGAAAGAAGCGAAAATCTATGACATCGAAGAAAGATTGAAACAGCAATATGCCAATGCCGTCGTACAAGAAGCGGACGACAAATATAAAGTCGTGGTGATCAGCGAGAAGATGGAAGCGAAAGAAGCCGTCAGCATCATGGACCTCGTGATCAAGGAACTGGGCGTATCCCAGGATAAAGTCAGCGTGCAATACGTAAAACAATAAGGTTATAGCACAGTCGAATAGCAACCGAGGAGGGAAGGGTCCGAGGCAACTTGGACTCTTTCCATTTTGATCGATTATGATATAATACATAAAGTTATGAGCCGAGAAGGCTTATGGTTGAAGGCCAAGGCTTTTCCTACAAAGCTGAAGGAGAGAGTGAAGATATGTTTAAGCTGAGTGAAATTAAAGAATTGATCGAGCTGCTGGACCAAACGTCCGTGCATGAACTAGAAATCGAAAATGAAGGCGCTCGCTTGTCCATTCGCAAGAACGGCGCGAGTGAAGTTGTTCACGTGCAGCCGCAGGTTGTTGCCGCTGTACCGCAAAATGTCCAAGCTGCCGCATCGGCTCCGGCTCCGCAAGAAACGGTATCGGCTCCTCAAGCGACAGACTCGGCCCCATCGGCTGCACCTGCTGCGAACTTACATACCATTGTTTCGCCGATGGTCGGGACGTTTTATCGTGCCTCGTCGCCGGAAGCTCAGCCTTACGTAAATATCGGCGACAAAGTCGGCGAGAAGACGACGGTCTGCATCATTGAAGCGATGAAGCTGATGAACGAGCTGGAGGCGGAAGTGAAAGGCGAAATCATCGACATCCTGGTGGAGAACGGGCAGATGGTCGAATACGGTCAGCCTCTCTTTTTGGTGAAGCCGGAGTAAACCAAGGAATACGCCCTTAACGCATCACGCATGTTGCAGCTTCAAGGGCCGTTACCCTAGCTTTCCAAAGGAGGATACGAGTATCTCATGAAATTTCATAAAATATTGATTGCTAACCGCGGCGAGATTGCTGTGCGGATCATTCGTGCTTGCCGTGAACTCGGGATTTCTACCGTAGCGGTCTATTCCGAAGCGGACAAGGATTCGCTGCACGTCCGTTTGGCCGACGAAGCTTATTGCATCGGACCTACGCCGTCCAAGGACAGCTATTTGAATCTGACCAATTTGATGAGTGTAGCGACGTTGACGGAGTGCGACGCGATTCATCCAGGGTATGGGTTCCTGGCCGAAAATGCCGACTTCGCGGAAATCTGCGGCTCCTGCAATATTACGTTTATCGGCCCTTCCCCGGAAGCGATTACCCGCATGGGGGACAAGGCGATGGCGAAGCAAACGATGAAAGAGGCCAACGTGCCCGTCATTCCGGGCTCGGACGGATTGATTGAGGACCTCGAAGAAGCCGTGATGGTTGCTCGGGACATCGGTTATCCGGTCATCATCAAAGCGACCGCCGGCGGCGGAGGCAAAGGGATTCGGATTGCCGAGGACGAGGAATCGCTGATTAAGCAAATTACAACGGCGCAGCAAGAAGCGCAAAAAGCGTTTGGGAACGCCGGTGTCTATCTCGAAAAATACTTGACCGGCATGAAGCATGTGGAGATCCAAATCATCGCCGACAAACACGGTAACGCTGTATACTTGGGTGAACGCGATTGCTCAGTTCAGCGCCGTCGGCAGAAGCTGCTCGAGGAAGCGCCATGCCCGGTGCTCTCGCCAGAGAAGCGGCAAGAGATGGGAGAAGCGGCGGTTCGGGCCGCGCTGGCGGTGAACTACTCCGGTGCGGGAACGCTGGAGTTCCTACTGGGTCCGGACGGACAGTTTTATTTCATGGAAATGAACACGCGGATTCAGGTTGAGCATCCGGTTACCGAGATGGTCACCGGCGTTGATTTGATTCAAGAGATGATCTCTGTGGCCGAAGGTAATCCGCTATCCTTCACCCAAGAGGACATTAAGCTGAACGGTTGGTCGATCGAATGCCGGATTAATGCGGAGGATCCTACCCGCAACTTTATGCCGTCTCCGGGGAAAATCGGTTTCTATCTGCCTCCGGGCGGACCGGGTGTTCGCGTCGACAGCGGAGCTTATCCAGGGTACATGATCTCGCCCCATTACGATTCGATGATCGCGAAACTGATCGTTTGGGGACCGACACGGGAGGAAGCGATCGCGAAGATGAAACGGGCATTGTCCGAATTCGTCATCGAAGGAATTCATACCACGATTCCTTTCCATCAGAAGCTGCTGGAGCATCCGACCTTTATTAAAGGTGACTTTGATATCAAATTTTTGGAAGAAAACGAGATATAGAAAGCCGCCTCGCGTTTGTCATAATGAACCCAAAATGATATAGTATGTATAATAAGTGCGCGGTATCTATCGTTAGAGCAGCGTCATACTTATTGAGAGGTGGATGAATAGAATGAGCACATTGCCAACGGAATTCGAACGTACGGATATTGGTGAAATTCAAATTGCCCCCGAAGTCATCGAAGTGATTGCTGGACTGGCTACCGTCGAGGTGAAGGGGGTTGCCGGAATGAGCGGTGGATTTGCCGGCGGGATCGCCGAACTATTGGGAAGAAAGAACCTTTCCAAGGGTGTGAAGGTGGAAGTCGGTCAACGTGAAGCTGCGGTGGACGTATCCGTTATCGTCGAATACGGCAACCGTCTCCCGGAAGTCGCCTCGGAAATCCAGCGTAATGTGAAACGCTCCATCGAAAACATGACGGGACTGAATGTCGTTGAAGTGAACGTACATATTCACGACGTCATTTTCAAAGCAGCCGAACGTGTGGAAGAAGTGGAAGCGACCCATCGCGTGAAATAACGATTTGTCATGAACCCCTTGACCGCTTCCTTGGTCAGGGGTTTACTGTAATTTTCAGCTGAGACAAGCTGAAGCAACCCTCTTTTTAAGGAGGCAATACCTGTCGTGGCCAAAATTTTAGATCGAATTTTGATGTTTATTTACAGCTTAAGCATTGCCATCCTATCCGTATTCGTTATTCTCGTGCTCACGGACGCCGTTCCTCTGGAATTGAAGGTCCTGGAGCAGCAACCGATCTATATCGGCACTTGGGTAGCGGCAATCCTGCTGCTCTTGATCAGCATTCGTGTGTTTTACATATCCGTCAGCAGAGACCGCAGCTCGGCGACCTCGATTGACCAACGCAATGAATACGGCGATATCCAGATCTCGGTGGACACCATCGAGAACTTGGCTTACAAAGCCGCTTCCCGCGTGCGTGGCATCAAGGAAGTGAAGACGCGGATTCGGATTACGGAATCCGGACTTGAAATCGTTGTGCGTGCGCTTGTGGACGGGGAGACGTCGATCCCTGCGTTGACGGAAGAAGTTCAGAAACAAGTCCATGACCGCGTCGAGGAAATTACCGGGATTCCTGTTTCCTACGTATCGGTGTACATTGCCAATCTGGTCCATTCCCCGGTTCTCAAAGGCCGGGTTGAATAGGGGTGAGCAGCGGGGTGTTCTGGAAACAATTGTGGGAGAGTCACAAAGGACGCCTGCTCGGGATAGCGGCGGCCGTGTTTTTATGCCCGATCTATCTGTTTTTCGGATTCTGGAATATGTTGTTCTGCGCCTTGCTGCTATTTATCGGGTATACGATTGGTAAGCAGAAGGACTTGGAGGGAGGCCCGCTCTTACCTTGGGGCACGATTTGGGAATGGCTGTCCACGCGTTGGCGTCCCTTTAAATGAGATTTTGAATTCCTCATTACCGCTTCCTGTGATATGCTTACTCCGGAAAAGAGCTAGGAACGTGTTCTTGCCCCTTTTGTGGAGTAAGCCTATTACGGGTCTTTTTTTGTGTTAAAGAGAGTCGTGAATTGTTAAATGTCCGGTGATGTTTGAGCCGGTTTTGGTCTATGCTTATGGGTAAGAACTGAAAGATAGGATTTGAAGCATAGCAACTTAAAGGTAAGCCATGATGGAAGAGTAAAGCGTAGAAATTGGTTAGGAGGAAGCAGATGAAACGGCGTTTGGCGAGAGAGATTGCGGTGCAGAGCATGTACCAGATGGAAATGAACGAGGTGGACGCGAACGAAGCGGTAACGATGCTGCTGACGGAAGCGATGGAAGAGAACGAAGGTGAGGTCGAGCTGTCGGATGTAGATGCGACACGGGCTTTCGCGCTGGAGCTGGTCAACGGCACCTGGAGCCGGAAGGATGCGATCGATAGCTTGCTGGAGGATTATTTGAAGGGATGGCAAATCAGCCGCTTGTCCAAGGTGGACCGGCAGGTGTTGCGTCTGGCAACCTATGAAATGATCTTCCGCGATGACGTGCCGGGGAAAGTCGCTGTAAATGAAGCGATCGAGCTGGCCAAGCACTTTGGATCCCCGGAATCCGGCAAGTTCGTCAACGGCGTACTTGGAAAGATGATTCAAGACATCGATCAGCTGAAGAGCAAACGATAATTCCATTTTCAATTTTAATTTAAGGAAGAGGAGCGGACGAGCATGACAGCACCAATCATTAACGGTAAACAAATTTCGGAGGATATCCGCAAGGATTTGCGCGCAGAGGTAGAACAGCTGGCGAAGCAAGGCTTTACGCCGGGACTGGCGGTCGTGCTCGTCGGGGAAGATCCGGCTTCGCAGGTATATGTGCGGAACAAGGAGAAAGCCTGCCATGAGCTGGGCTACTATTCGGAGGTTCATCGCCTCCCGGCGGAAACGCCGCAAGAGGACCTGCTCGCTTTGGTGGACAAGCTGAACCATCAGGCGAATATCCATGGGATTCTGGTGCAACTGCCGTTGCCCAAGCATATTGATGAGAAAGCGGTCATCGATGCCATTTCGCCGGAGAAAGACGTTGACGGATTCCATCCGATGAATGTCGGGAATCTGATGATCGGCGACGACAGCTTGCTGCCGTGTACGCCGGCGGGGGTGATTGAACTCATCAAACGCACAGGCGTGGAGATCGCCGGGAAGCATGCGGTTGTCATTGGCCGCAGCAACATCGTCGGCAAGCCGGTTTCCTTGCTCCTGCAACGGGAGAACGCCACAGTAACGATGTGTCATTCGCGTACGGCGAACATGAAAGAGTTGACTCGCCTCGCGGATATTCTTGTGGTTGCAATCGGGCGCGCGAACTTTGTGGATGCTTCTTACGTGAAGCCAGGCGCCGTGGTCATTGATGTCGGGATGAACCGACTGGTAAACGGCAAGCTGGCCGGGGACGTGGATTTTGAGAACGTTAAAGAGATTTCCGGACCGATCACACCCGTACCTGGCGGCGTTGGCCCGATGACGATTACGATGCTGATGCAAAATACGCTGATTGCAGCCAAACGCCTGCAAGGGCTGGCTTAAGCTAAAGTTGTCGAATAACTGGGTTCAAATAAGGGAACAAAACGTTCTTATTTCGCTCTGATGATGGCATTTTGGGAAAATAGAGGACTTTTTTGGCCTTATTGCTGGGCGATAGGTGGAAAACCCCGCATATAGGGGCAACAGCGATAAAATAACGGAAAAAAGTTCCCTTATCTTCATCAGCAGCGACAACGAGAAGCAAATAAGGGTATACATTGCCCTTATTCTCGGAAAGGAGGCGGCACCTTTGGATCAGCAACGGATTTTGACGGTCAAGGAATTAAACCGCTACATCCGGATGAAGCTGGAATCGGATCAGGTGCTCACCGACGTCTGGATTCGCGGTGAAATTTCCAATTTCACGCATCATTCCAGCGGGCATATGTATTTCACGCTGAAGGATGCGGACAGCCGGATCAAAAGCATTATGTTCGCATCGTATAACCAGCGGCTGCCGTTCCGACCTAAAGAAGGCACGCGCGTGATTGCACGCGGTAATGTTTCCGTCTACGAGCGGGATGGCCAGTATCAATTCTACGTGACGCATATGCAGCCGGACGGCGTAGGCAGCCTGTATCTGGCCTTTGAGCAGCTGAAGCAGAAGCTCGAAGCGGAGGGCTTGTTCGCGCCGGGACGCAAACGGCCGTTGCCGCGGTTCCCGAAGACGATCGGCGTGGTGACCTCGCCAACCGGAGCGGCGGTCCGCGACATCTTAACGACGCTGGGGCGGCGTTATCCGCAGGCAGCAGTGATCCTGTACCCCGTGCTTGTCCAGGGCAAGGGGGCAGCGCCGTCGATCGTGAAAGCGATCCGAACGCTGAACGCGATGGGCGAGGCCGACGTGCTCATCGTCGGCCGCGGCGGCGGCTCGCTCGAGGAGCTGTGGGCGTTCAACGAGGAGCAGGTCGCGCGGGCGATCTATGAATCGGCGATTCCCGTCATCTCGGCCGTGGGCCATGAGACGGACTTCACTATCGCCGATTTCGTCGCCGACCTGCGAGCTGCCACGCCCACAGCGGCCGCCGAGCTGGCCGTGCCGCACACGGCCGAGCTGCGCGCGCTCTTGCGCCAGCGAGAACAGGTGCTGCAGCAGAGCTTGCAGCACCGCCTGCAGCAGGCGCGCGAACGGCTGCGCCGGCTGCATCGCTCGCCGGCGCTGACGCAGCCGCGGCGCAGCCTGCTCCAGCACGCGGAGCGGCTGGACCGGCTGTCCTCGCGGCTGACGGGCCACATGCAGACGCGCCTGCAATTGGCCGGCGCGGCGCAAGACCGCCTGCACCAGCGTCTGCTGCGCTTCCATCCACGGGATGCGCTGCAGTTCGCGGGACGCCGGCGGCGGGAGGCGGATCGCCTGCTGCGGCAAGCGATGCAGGGCATCCTGCGGGAGAAGTCCAGCCAGCTGGCCTCGGGCATTCGCCATCTGGATGCGCTAAGCCCGCTTAAAGTCATGGCGCGGGGCTATAGCCTCGTCTACGATGAACGAGGAGAACGGATCATCAAGTCGTTATCGGACGTCGAACTGGGCGACCGGATAACGGTGAAGGTGACGGACGGAGAACTAGATTGTCAAGTTTGGGGCATGAGGCCGGAAGGAGCGGGGGAAGATGAAGGAACAGGAAACCAAGCTTAATGCAGAGGCGCAGCAAGCGGAACTAAATTTCGAAGATGCGATGAACCAGCTGGAGGACATCGTGTCTCAGCTGGAACGCGGAGACGTGCCGTTGGAGAAAGCGATTGATCTGTTTCAGCAGGGCATGCGGCTCTCGCAAATCTGCGGTCAAAAGCTGGCACAGGTGGAACGTAAGATCGAAATGATTGTTGAAGAAGACGGGGCGGTAGAGAAGCAGCCGTTTCAGCCGCCGTTAAGCGATAGTTTGGACTTCTGAGGAGAGCGGTGATCTTGTTGCAGCAGCAATTATCGATAGAGGCATACATGAAGGAGATTGCTGAAGCCGTGTCCACACGCTTGTCCTCCAGCCTTCCGGCGGCATGGCAGGTGCCGGAAACGCTAAGCCGGGCGATGGATTATTCGCTGATGGCGGGTGGGAAACGGCTTCGGCCGCTGCTCGTCGTGGCTGCGGCGGAGGCGCTCGGCGGCAGCCGGGATGCGGCAATGCCCGTCGCCTGCGCCGTGGAAATGGTACATACGTACTCGCTGATCCATGACGATCTCCCGGCCTTGGACAACGATGACTTCCGTCGCGGGAAACCAACGAATCATAAAGTGTTTGGAGAAGCGATGGCCATCTTGGCCGGGGATGGGCTGTTGACGCATGCTTTTTACAGCGTGGTTCAAGCGAGCCGCAAGCAAGGGGTGCCGGCCGAGGCTTCCTTAGCGATCGTGGAGGAATTGTCGCGGTTTGCCGGGCCGGGCGGCATGGTGGGCGGCCAGGTGGCCGACATGCAAGGCGAGCAGGGAGTGACCGATCTCGACCAGCTGCGCTACATTCATGAGCACAAAACCGGAGATCTGATCGTATTTTCGGTCAGAGCGGGCGGACATATCGCTTCGGGAAATGCAGAGCAGCTTGAGGCTTTGGAGCGGTACGGACGGGCGCTGGGGCATGCGTTTCAAATTCAGGACGACATCCTGGATCTGATCGGGGATGAAAGCAAGCTCGGCAAAAAAACGCAAAGCGATGTCATCCAACAGAAGGTGACTTATCCTTACTTTATCGGCATCGAGGCTTCCCGGGCGGAAGTCGAACGGCTGACGAGTGAGGCGAAGCAGGCGTTACAAAACGGAGCGATTCCGAACCCGCAGCGGCTGCTGGAAATTGCCGATCTGCTGCTTCGCCGCGATCACTAGTCACTTTCCCATCGAAGGCGTTGGTCGAAATCAGGGAAAAATGACTTACCTATCCGCCGCAAGTGATTTCGACATCATGATGACATATGGTATAATGAAGGCTATTATCAACATGTGCAAGAAAAGGCCGGACTTAGATGCCGGCTTTTTGAACCATACATTTAGGAAAGCGGGGAATGGCTGTGCTGCTTTCGCAAATACATGAGCCTGCCGATCTGAAAAACTTGTCCCTGGAGCAATTGACGCCGCTCGCTGAGGAAATCCGCCAGTTCTTGATCGAGAAGCTGTCGGTTACCGGCGGGCATTTGGCTTCGAATTTGGGCGTGGTGGAATTGACGATCGCCCTGCACTATTGCTACAACAGTCCGCAGGATAAACTCATCTTTGACGTAGGACACCAAGCCTATGTACATAAAATACTAACCGGGCGGAAGGACCAGTTCGACACGCTTCGTAAACATCATGGATTATGCGGGTTCGTCAAACGGAGCGAGAGCGTGCATGACGTGTGGGAAGCAGGGCACAGCAGCACCTCCCTCTCAGCGGCTATGGGGATGGCGCTGGCCCGGGATATGAAGGGCGAATCGAACCGCGTGATTGCGATCATCGGGGACGGTGCGTTAACCGGCGGGATGGCGTTTGAAGCGCTGAACCATATCGGCCATGAGAAGAAAGATTTGATGGTGGTCTTGAACGACAATGAGATGTCGATCGCGCCAAATGTCGGAGCTTTGCATAACTACTTGACCAAAATCCGCTCAGACCGCAATTACCTGCGGGCCAAAGACGAAGTGGAGCAGCTGCTGAAGAAAATCCCGGCCATTGGCGGCAAAGTCGCCAAAACCGTGGAGCGGGTGAAGGACAGCCTGAAGTATTTGATGGTATCCGGCGTCTTATTTGAAGAGCTCGGATTCAAATACCTGGGACCGGTTGACGGCCATGACTTGTTGGGCCTTATCGATGCCTTCAAGCAGGCCAATAACGTCAGCGGACCAGTTTTGGTGCACGTTCTGACCACCAAGGGCAAAGGCTATACCCCGGCAGAACAGGATTCGCATAAATGGCATGGCATCACGCCGTACAAAATCGAATCCGGCCAAGTGCTGAAGGCTGTTGGGAATCCGATGTACACGGAGGTGTTCGGACAGACCTTGATCGAGCTGGCCGAACAGGACGAACGGATTGTGGCGGTGACTCCGGCGATGCCGGGCGGTTCCGGATTGGTGAAATTCGGCGAACGTTTTCCTGGACGCATGATTGACGTCGGTATCGCCGAGCAGCATGCCGCGACGATGTGCGCCGCCATGGCGATGGAAGGCTTGAAGCCGGTCTATGCGGTGTATTCCACGTTCATGCAGCGGGCTTACGACCAGATCGTGCATGATATTTGCCGCCAGAACGCCAACGTGATGTTCGCTATCGACCGGGCTGGATTCGTAGGAGCGGACGGGGAGACCCACCAAGGGGTTTACGATATCGCTTTTATGCGTCATATTCCAAATATCGTATTAATGATGCCGAAGGATGAAAATGAATTGCGCCACATGATGAAGACGGCGCTGGAATATAACGACGGGCCGATTGCTTACCGCTATCCGCGGATCAACGTACCGGGGGTTCCGCTGGACAAAGAGCTGGTGCCCATTCCGATCGGAACGTGGGAGCTGCTGCGGGAAGGCGACAACCTGACGATCGTTGCGGTTGGCCCGATGGTGCAGGTTGCCGAAGAAGCGGCGGAAAGGCTGAAGCGGGAAGGCGTGTCCGCTGCGGTGGTGAACGCCAGATTCTTAAAACCGCTGGACGGAGAGATGCTGGTTCAACTCGCGCAAAGCAGCGGGACCATGATCGTGCTGGAGGAAGCTTCGCAGGCGGGAAGCTTGGGTAGTGCGATCTTGGAGTTCTATGCAGAGCAAGGAATCACGGGTCTGGACATCCGATTGATGGGCGTGCCCGACCGGTTTATCGAGCACGGCAGCATCAAGGAGCAATTGGAAGAAGTCGGCTTGACCGCCGAGAACGTCGTTCGTGAGGTACACAAACTACGGAGCGAACCACATTTAACGCTAGGCAAGAAAGTAAATTATTGACGGGAGATTGGCATGTCGGTTTCCAAGGAACGCGTAGACGTCCTGCTCGTCGAGCAGGGGTATTTTGACAGCAGAGAAAAGGCGAAAGCCGCGATCATGGCCGGACTGGTGTTTGGCGGACAGGAACGGATCGAGAAGGCGGGGACGAAGATTCCCCGGGATACCGTGTTGTCGGTCAAGGGAGCGATCCATCCTTATGTCAGCCGGGGCGGACTTAAGCTGGAAAAAGCGATCAAGCAGTTTAACCTGGATCTGACCGGTCGTACGATGCTAGATATCGGATCTTCGACCGGCGGATTTACGGATTGCGCCTTACAGCATGGTGCTGAGTATGTATACGCGATTGACGTCGGATACAATCAGCTGGATTGGTCGCTACGCAACGATCCGCGGGTGAACGTCAAGGAACGCACCAACTTCCGTTATATGACGCCGCAGGATTTGGACGGTCCTCCGCCGGATTTTGCCAGTATCGACGTTTCCTTCATTTCGCTAAAAATCATTTTGCCGCCGCTTCTTGCATTGTTGAAACGGCCGGCGGACATCGCTGCGCTCATTAAGCCGCAGTTTGAGGCTGGTCGTGAAAAGGTTGGTAAATCGGGGGTCGTCCGCGATCCCAAAGTACACCAGGAAGTGTTGGAGACCGTGCTGAGCTTTGCGGTGGAGCAAGGCTATGAGGTGGCCGGGTTGACCTTCTCTCCGATTACCGGCGGGGAAGGGAACATCGAATTTTTAGCTCATCTCAGATTGGAAGAAGAAGCTGCGGCTGGTACGGCAGAGGAGCAGGATGTGGATCAGCTTACACGGATCCGCGAGCTGGCGGCCAGCGTCGTTCATGAAGCATCAAACACCTTTACAGGAGGCCCATCCAAGTGATGGGTCTTTTTTCATTGCAGCATCTTGCAAATCGAACGCTTGTTCCCTATAATGGAATCAAAACCTTGATGTTGTCCTCATTCCCTTCTAAATTTTGTGCTTCTCTAGACAGGAGCTAATCGCGGAAGCGTCGAAATAAGGGATGAGGTGATATCGGTGGGAGCTTATTCGGACGGTCTTCTGATGGTAGTGATCGCGGGAATCGGCGTGTATTTGCTATACCGCGGTTTTCGTTCCTGGGTCCGCAAGCCGTTTTCTTTACGATCCGGCATCGGATTTGAGATGAATGAGGAGATTATAGAGCACCCTGCGGTGGACATGCTGGAAGAAGCAGGGTACGAAGTCGTCAGCGATAAACTGAAAGTTCCGCTCACCTTCCGTGTGGACGGAGAACTTCTGCACAGCCGTCTCTTTATTGACTATATTGCAGTCAAGAATGGGGAATTCTATCTTGTTAGAACTGCGCGGGAACGCCGCCCGGTGGAATGGACGGGTAGCGGTTTGCGCCGGGACCTGTTGCCGTTCCTGCTGTTATATCCGGAATGCGCTGGCGTGTTATACGTAGATCCGGAGCAACGGGAACTGAAGGTCATATCCCTAACGACGGACGATAATGAAGAAGATGAATCCGCCTAAACCGATAAATACTGATAAATACGACTAAATACGACCATATAAGGCTAATGGAGGGCAGAATGAAGGGGCATAGACATATCAAGATAAGGGAAATCATTTCGGCCAGGGAAATCGAAACCCAGGATGAGCTGGTAGAAGCATTACGCGAGGCGGGGTATCAAGTCACTCAAGCGACGGTCTCCCGCGACATTAAGGAATTAATGCTGATTAAGGTGCCTACGGACGACGGCAGGTACAAGTACTCCATGCCGACGGCTCAGCGTTATAATCCGGTGCAGAAGCTGCAACGGGCGCTGGTCGACAGTTTCGTGCATATCGACTATACCGGCAATTTGGTTGTCATGAAGTGTCTTCCGGGGACCGCGAATTCGGTAGCCGTGCTGCTGGACAATATGGAATGGCCGGATCTGCTTGGCACAATTTGCGGTGACGACACGATCTTACTGATTTGCCGCAACGAGGACTATAGCCGGTATCTGATTGATCAGATCATGGGATACATATCTTAATTGAGTTGGGAGTAGGGGAGGATTGCCCGGATGTTGGTTCATTTATCCATTCGTAATCTGGCAGTGGTTGAAGCGGTCGATGTATCGTTTGGTTCCGGCTTTCATGTCCTGACAGGGGAGACCGGGGCGGGCAAATCAATCATCATTGATGCCCTGAGCTTGATTGCCGGCGGCAGGGGGTCAGCCGATTTAATCCGTTATGGTTGTGATAAAGCCGAGATGGAGGCTTCCTTCGATCTGCCAGCAGGACATCCGGTTTGGACAACCCTGGAAGGATTCGGCATCGCGGGAGATCCCGGAGAGCTTCTGATTATTCGCCGGGAAATCAGTGTCCAAGGCAAGAGCTCAGCCCGCATTAACGGACAGCTCGTGAATTTATCCATGCTGCGTGAGGTTGGGGAGAAGCTGATTAACCTGCATGGCCAACATGAGCACCAAACCCTGCTTCGACCGGAACGCCATTTAGAGTTGCTGGACGCCTACGGGGCAGAGGCGGTTGATCCGGTGAAGGCGGCTTACCAAGCGACCTACGCCGAATTCGTACGGATCGACAAGGAATATCACGAGCTGCGCAATACAAGCCAACAGGCGCTGCAAATGCTTGATTTATACCGTTTTCAGCTGAGTGAAATTTCTGCAGCCGAGTTAAAACCGGGTGAAGATGAATTACTCGCGGAGGAAAAGGTCAAGCTATCCCATAGCGAGAAAATGATGGAGTCCATTTCGAAAGCCTATGATTTGCTGTATGGCCCTCAGGGACTGGATGCGATTGCGAAGGCTGTCTCGAAGCTAAGTGAAGTATCCGCATATGACAGCAAAGGAATATCTCCACTCCTGGAGCAGCTTCAATCCGCTTATTATCAACTGGAGGATGCGTCCTTTAGCCTGCGGAACTATCGCGAACGGATCGAGTTTAATCCTGAACGGCTGGAAGAAGTCGAGGAACGCCTGGACCTGATCTCGACGCTCCGCCGTAAATACGGTGATGACATTCAAGGGATCCTTGCGTATTATGAGAAGATTCGCCAGGAAGTGGATGCCTTGGAGAATAAGGATGAACGCCTGGAGCAGCTGCAGGTGCAACGGGAGAAATTAACCGAGCGGCTGATGAAGCAGGCTTTCGAGCTAAGTGCAGTACGGCAGCAGAAGGCCATTGAACTCGCGGCCCAGATCGAGGCGGAGCTTAAAGACCTGCAAATGGGTCGGACCTCTCTGGAAGTGAAGTTAAGCCTCATGGAGGATGCCAACGGATTGGAATGGGAAGGAAAGAAGATCCGTCCCGGCAAACACGGTATCGACAATGCTGAATTCCTCATTTCGCCAAATCCCGGAGAACCGCTCCGACCGCTTAGCAAGATCGCATCCGGCGGTGAGCTGTCCCGCATGATGCTGGCACTAAAGAGCATATTTGCCCGGCATGAACAGGTTCCTGTACTGATTTTCGACGAAGTTGATACTGGCGTCAGCGGACGAGCGGCTCAGTCGATTGCCGATAAGTTGTCGCGATTGTCTGCGATGTGCCAAGTCTTCGCCATCACTCATCTGCCGCAAGTGGCTTGCATGGCGGATCGGCAGTACCTCATCGAGAAAGTCGTTGAAGACGGCCGCACCATGACACGCGTTGCTTCCTTAGATGAAGCGGGACGGGTAAATGAACTGGCCCGCATGCTCGGCGGGGTAGAAATCACGGAAAAGACCCAGCATCATGCCCAAGAAATGCTGAAGCTGGCGCAGGCACAAAAGGATGTTTTACTAAGTCTGGCACAATGATTGACAGTAATAAAACACCTGACCCGGGGTATCTTATAGGTACGCAATTGGCGACCACCGTTTCGTCAAGCGAAAGAAGCTAAGGGAGCGTGACAGCCATTGAACCCGAACCTCAGGAATCGAATGCTCGGTCTTTTTCTTGCCTTCTTCTTTTGTTTTCTCGGCACGTCTGCCGCTGAAGGGCGGCTTCCCGTACTGCCGGACGAGTTACGCCTGTTTCAGGGTCAGGGAACACAAATTTCATTTGCTTTGCCCGTACAGGCTGAAGTCAGTGTGGATCGGCCTGATGTAGTGATGGTCAACGGGCAGGCGAACCCATCCATGAAAGTATCATTAGGACATCCGCTCAAGCTTTCGTCGCTTCGGAGTGGAGAAGCCAACCTCCGCATGAAATTATTCGGTCAAATTCCTCTAAAGACCGTCAAGGTCAATGTCATTCCGGACCTTAAAGTGATTCCCGGCGGACAAACCATCGGTGTCAAGGTGAAATCCGCCGGGATCTTAGTGGTCGGGCATCATCAAGTTGTAACAGATACCAGCAAAGTTTCACCCGGCGAAGCGGCCGGAATTCAAGCCGGTGATTTGATCACCCACATTAACGGAATGAAGCTCCACGATGTCCGCGAAGTAGCTGAAATTGCCGCCGAAGCGGGCAAACATCAACGGCCCCTTAAGATCACCTATATGCGGAACGATAGGGAACTCACAACGTCCTTAAAGCCGGCATATGATCAGCAGGATCGGGCTTGGAGACTCGGTTTGTATATCCGTGATTCTGCTGCAGGGGTAGGGACCTTGACGTTTTATGCCCCGGATCACGGCGTTTATGGAGCCCTCGGCCACATCATTACCGATATGAATACCCAAACGCCGATCGTAGTCGGCAGCGGGCAAATCCTGCAATCCAGCGTCACATCCATCTCCAAGAGCGAGAGCGGTGAACCCGGGGAGAAGCGTGCTCACTTTCTAAAAGAAGGGAAAACCCTAGGCAATATCGAACGCAATACGAATTTTGGGATCTTCGGGAAGATGTCGCAAAACCCGGAGCATAGCCTCTATGAGAAACCGATTCCCGTCGCTTTTGCAGAAGAAGTGAAGGAAGGACCAGCAGAAATTCTGACCGTTGTCGAAGGTCAACGCATAGAGCGGTTTAAAGTCGAGATCGTCCATGTTTCCAAGCAGAGTGTACCGGAAACCAAAGGATTAGTTATCCGCATTACCGACCCGCGTCTCGTGGAGAAGACCGGCGGCATCGTTCAAGGCATGAGCGGTAGTCCGATTCTTCAGAACGGCAAGCTCATCGGCGCTGTGACTCATGTATTCGTCAACGACCCGAAATCAGGATATGGTTGCTTTATCGAATGGATGCTGCAGGATGCCGGTATTTTACAAAGCCCGAAAGACACGATGCAAAATCTTAAGGCGAGCTAAACGCTGCCTTAAGATTTTTTTAGATATCAGAAAGTATAAACTACGGGGATTGGCATCCTGATATCGCAAGAAAAACTTCGGCTAAACGCGGTCTGTCTACATTGAATGTACGTCGATTGACGTTTTTCTTATCTTGAGGAAGTGAAACTCCTCAAGCAAAGGTCGACAAACCCGGCTTGGAATCTGTATGCATTTGTCGAATGAATCCGAACGAGATCGTTTTATGTAAATAAATAATTTATTATATATCAATCATGCAAAAAAATAAATAAAAATAATTTTCGACAGAAGGAATTTACTTTTGCATGTCGAATCCTTATTCTGGTAAGAAGAGAAGCAATGAATAAACCTATCCAATTACCTGAAGGAGGAAGTAGGCAGTGCAGAAAATCGAAGTGTTGTTGGCAGATGATAATCGTGAATTTACGAATTTGCTCGCGGAATACATTTCGGAGCAAGACGATATGGTCGTCTCAGGAATCGCCTATAACGGGGAAGAAGTACTGGAGATGATTGATCAAGCAGCAAGAGTTCCCGATGTGTTGATCCTGGACATTATTATGCCCCATCTGGACGGACTCGGTGTGCTTGAGCGCATTCGCGACCTCAACCTGACCCCTCAGCCTAAAATCATCATGCTGACCGCCTTTGGTCAAGAGAACATCACGCAGCGTGCCGTTCAGCTTGGAGCTTCTTACTACATCTTGAAACCCTTTGACATGGAAGTGTTGGCGAACCGCATCCGTCAGCTCGTGGGTGTCCAAACCTTAAGCAACAGTGCACCTTCTACTTCGTTTGCCAAATCGAATGTGGTGCCTCTGGGCAAAGGGAAGAACCTCGATGCGAACATCACATCGATCATACATGAAATCGGAGTTCCGGCGCATATTAAAGGATATCAATATCTGCGCGAAGCGATCACGATGGTGTACAACAACATCGAAATCTTAGGCGCCATTACGAAAACACTGTATCCGGCGATCGCGGAGAAATTCAAAACGACGCCATCCCGCGTAGAGCGTGCGATTCGTCATGCGATTGAAGTCGCTTGGACCCGAGGCAACATCGATTCCATCAGCCATCTTTTTGGTTATACGATCAATATCTCCAAATCCAAACCGACCAATAGTGAGTTCATCGCAATGGTAGCGGATAAACTGCGGATCGAGCATAAGGTGTCTTGAATCCCCGCTATTACGCGCAAAGATGACGATAAGTAGAACGCATGTTCACGTCAATTTACACGTTCGTTGTGCGGAGATTCCGATAAACTGTTCGCGGATTATTCCGAAGAACTTTCGGAAGTTTTACGCAGACTATTTTAACGCATCAATACGAACATAACAATAAGGCCGATCGCTAATAGCGCGGTCTTATTGTTTTTATGCGCCCATCTCTTCGGAAACGACCGGAGGGGTGGGCGTTATTTTTTTTTTTGCGTAAATGTGCAGTGAAATCGAGCGTGTCGTTTTTATAGGCAAAGGAGGCGACCGCAGCATGACGGACCAACGCCTAGTCAGCGTCGAGTCACAAACGGAATACTCCGTCACGTCCGGCGCGACCGAAACGCGAATATTCGTAAAAATGTACGTTGACGCCGCCAAGGCCGGATTAATTGCGGACATGGGTGCGCAGAACTGGACGACACTTTGCGTGATTGCTTCGTTTATGGACGCGGAGGGAAATTGTTATCCGACGCAGGAACAGATCGCGAAGTATCTCGGAGTTAATCGCCAAACTGCGAACAAGTACGTTCGCAATCTCGTTGATTATCGTTGGCGAGGGCACCCGGTTATACGCGCTTTACGTAAACGCGATGAAAATAACGGAAGGTGGGAGAGCACGCGGTACACCGTTTTGCCAATCAGTCAACTCGCGATATTCGACGCAGTTGCCGAGCCATTAAAGGAGGATTCTGCATGATTCAAATTGAGTTACCGGAAATGGATTTTGACATTTCTATAACAGGCGAGAGTGATCCGGCTGGCGCGGATAAGAGATTGTAATGATAAACATCTTTATGCGCGTAGATCAAGAAGTTAACTCGAAGAAGTAACTCAAGAAGGCAAAGCAACCTGTTGGCCGCGCGTCGCACGAAGGAGGTTTCGCTATGTCCGAATCAACGCCGACTGAACGCCTGTCGCAAGCACTCGCGGAAATGCGCCTAATCCGCGAAGGTAAGTTACCTGCTAAAACTTGGCGCAAATATCAAACGGAGGTGCACACGCATGAACAACGGAATCAACGTATCACTCACGCCAGACTATCGCCTGACAACGGACGGTACGCAATTTATCGTAAAGGAGCGCAAGCTCGTAGACCCGACGCTCGCCCCGAACTGGAAGGCGCGGAAAGCGGCGAAGCCGGACCTTGACCCTACGCCGCGCGAAACGTGGATCGACGCCGGTTACTACGGACTCACAACGAACGGACTAGCGGCGGCTCTCGATAGTGTACGCGTCAAACAGGCGGTACGGAGCAACGCGGAAACACTTGCGGAATTTGCCTCCGAGCTGGCCGCCGAGTCCGAGCGCATAGTTGAGGCGTTATCATCGGGCGCGTTGCGTGATTTTCGCGTGGAATTAGCGTCGTAAGGCGGCGCGGAGGGGAAACGGTAGGGTGGCGCATAGGGTCGCTAATATAACGGAAAAGGAGCGGTAAGTTTATGCGTAGAGTTTCGAGGATTGATCTCGTGCTTGAGAATTGCGAAGTGATCTGCGTGCCGGAGGAAAAAATCCGCAGGTTTCATGTAACCGGGATATCCCGCACAGTCGAACGAATCGCGGTAAACAGTATTAGAGAAAACACCCGCTGCGAAGAACTATTCGTTGAGTTACTACCGGGTGCGAATGTTGCTACCGCGTTTCAAACAGCTCTTGGTGACGTCCTACCTTTTGACAGACTTGTCCGACATCGCGACATTTGCGCCATTGACGTAATTTACGAGGACGGAACGAATGAATATATCTACGTTCCGTGGGGCGGAGATAGCGACTATACGAACGAAAGCCAGCGTAGTGAACTTACGGAGGAAGGTCGGTTGCAGATTACGGTAGGGGAAACGGAGGGTACCGAATGACACGCGACGAAATCATCGCAAAGTGGGACGGGATGGCCCCGCGCGAACGTGACGCTTGGGTTGCGGAAGTTGTGTTCGGCAGCAAAATCGTATCGGTCGCGGATGACGACGATTTTCACGTTGAGTTGCCGTCCGTTGGCGGCATTACAGCATGTATTATACTTCCGCGTTACACAACGGACATTTCCGCAGCGTGGACGGTCGTTGACGCGAGTAAGACGGAATTTCTCGTACGGCGCAGAACTTGCGGACTTGGATACCGCGCTTGGGTTTCGCTGTCCCGATATGATGCGAGCGCTGGCGTAAGTATCAACAGCCCGTCCGCGTCGGAAGCGATATGTCTCGCGGCGATTATCGCGAAATTAAGGCCGGCCGTGTGATTTCGCACCTCTTTCAAATAATTAATATATAGGAGGTTTTCGCAAGATGAGCAAAACGCTAGAAACGGTCGATGATATTCTCGAATACTACGGAAAGGGTGATTGCGATGTGTGCACCCGGAAATACCGTAAACGTCTACGTCAATGACAAGCACCGCGAGGTTCCGGTTGATTCGTGTATAGCAGATGAGATTCGTGCGCTAAACGAACTGGGAGTTATTACACTCGGCTCATGTTGCGGACACGAACAGGCTGGGCGGATCGTTACGTACGACAACGCATATGGACGTTGGAAAGAGCACACACAGCCGCCGCATGTTCTTATCGCGGAAAATTCTGTCCAATTAATGCGCGAACTTGGTTATCGGCCTTATCCGTACTACTACGCAGACGGTTCGTACGATGGTGTTTGGCAGGCGCAGTTAATGACCGGCGACATAATGATTGAGGAGGGTGATTGCAAATGAGCGAATTTGTTAAACCGACGATTCCGGCTGAAACTGCGGATGCAATCGAAGCGGCGCGAAGAGCAGGAGTCAATAACGCAACAATTATTGACGTAAGAAACGAAGATTTTATTGTCGAAGGCGTAGACCGAAGGTCCCTTCAAATTATCCCGTTTGATACGCTCCTTGCCGCGCTGATCAACGGTTATGAGCGCGAGATGACGGACGAGGAGCTGGCACACGTGAATATTCGCGCCCACTATGACGACGCGATGCGGGACGTTACACAATTCGCCGGTAGACTAGCGGCCCTCACTAGAGCCACATACGCTGACGGTATCCGTTTCGTTTTAAACGAGCTCGGCGTAAAAATCGAAGGGGTGAACGCATGACCACGGACTATTACCGTCATTTTACCGTGATAATAGGCGATGTAGACGCGCTGGCATGTTGCACTACCCTCCGGACGGACGAGCGCTATCTGCCGCGAATATTGCGCGAGATTGGTGCGGCGCAACCGGCCGGACTTGATGCGCGAGGTTAGCGGCAATGAGCGCGTACGGATCGGACGTAAGGTGATCGATATAATTACCGATTCGGTAACATATTGCCAAAATGGAAATACGGATGTATAATAGGAACAGTTGTTCGTATAATGGAGGTGTAGACGGAATGACAACGAAAGCAAAACGTGATTTGGCCGCAGATTTGGCGCTGTGTGAGGCGGCGACGCCGGGGCCTTGGCGGAGTAAAACGAATCGACATCCAGAGTTAGGAGGCAGTCCTTGGGGGTGGTACGAAGCGGGCGGACGTCAAATCGGAACGTGGTCAGGAAGTAGAAACAGGAATTATTCCGAGGACAATCGTTTTATAGAAGTCGCACGCGAAGGCTGGCCGCACGCAATCCGCCGAGCGATCGCAGCCGAAACGGAGGTTATACGGTTAATAAAAGCGCTTGATAAGGTACGTAAATGCCTTATCAACAATGCACACATATCCGCGGAGATCGTCGTAGATCGCGCGCTGCTGGGGGTGTCGGACGATGCCACGGAAACCAGCGAATAAAATCACCGCAGAGCAACGCGCAGATTGGCGCAACCTCCCGCTCGAACATTGGAATACGCGCACGATCCACGCAATGATTATCGACCTTAACGCGGAAAAGTTTGGCGTAGATAAATACGTCCCTCTCCGCGGATACGGTTTTGAGCAAGGCGTAATCAAGCGCGCGCTCACGGAATATGGTGCCGAGGATTTGCGCGAAACAATCGAACGAGCCTTCGCGGAGTACCGGCCGACCGCAAAGTATCCGCAACTTACCGCCGGCTTTTTGATCGCGTATATGTTGCCGCGCATTATGCCGCAGGTGTTGGCGGAGCAGAAGCGTAGAGCCGTCGCGGAGGAGGCGGTGGCGGGTGCGATGAGTGCGGATGAGTTGGCGGCGTGGTTGTAGCGCAAAAGACACATTTAGCGCAACTAATCAATAAGGAGAGATGGAGGATGCTAGACATGAGAGGTTTGGAAGAAAAGTTTTTTGTAGTCAAGCATAGCGATATTCAGGGGCGCGAGGCAGTTCGGGCATATATGAAGCTAGTTGAATATGTCAGTAACAAACGATTGGCAGAGGGCAAGAGCAACTGTAATCGGTATTTAGTCATCAACGCAGATGAACCATATGCCAGTGAAGTTGCAGAGATCATGAAACGTCACGGTCATTGGGGTTGATGCACATAACGAAAAAAAAGATCGAAATAAGGAAGGGTGTAATATTGGACATTAAAGTTAAGATACGATTTATGATCGATTTTGTTTATGACAATACACATCACACGCAACTAGAAGAACTTGTCTTGTCTCTTAGTGATGCAAAAGAGTTGGTAAATCACAACATAGCGGTAATTGATTATATCTATGATTAATGCGCAGAACCGAAAAATTTAGCGAAGGAGGAACCGCATGTCACACGCAGATAACTGCATATTAGCCGCACATTGCACGCTCGCAGGCGGCGAAAAGTGTAACGCAATCTGTCCGTCATATGTCGCAATTCACGGCGCAGACGGGCTCGGCGGACGTATTGGCGCGGCAGGTGTACCGGCGGAGTACCGGCGTTTAACACTCGCGAATAGTCCGGCGCGCCAGGCGCAAGTTGAGGCGTATAAGACCGCAGCGGCCTACGTTGGGACATTCGCGCGGCAGTTTACGGGGGAGCGCATCAAATCACTATATCTGTTTAGCACGGAGCCGGGCACCGGTAAAACGACGACCGCGGCGGCGCTGCTTAACGAATATATCATTCGTCACTATATCGGAACGATTCAACGGAACGGGCAACCGCTGAATCTTCCGGCGTACTTTCTCGACGTTAACGCATGGCAGACGGATTATAACGCATTTAACCGGCCGCGCGTACCGGACCATATCGCAGAGCCGGCCGCCGCACGCTACTATAGCGCACTTACTGCCGCACAGTCCGCTCCCTTTGCGGTGCTTGACGATATTGGCGTACGCGATGCGAGTGAACCATTTCGCGCGGACTTGCACGCGATTATCAACGCACGCGTAACGGAGGGGCTTCCGACTGTGTATACGAGTAACGTTTCGATCGGGGAGTTGGCGCAAGTGTTTGACGCGCGTCTGGCGGATCGCGTACGGGATTTGTGCGGAGTGGTTCCGTTTGTCGGCGGGAGTAAGCGCGGACTTCGCGCATCATAGGACGGAGGTGACAAAATGGCAGTACACGGCGAACAATTAATTTCCAAAATCGTAGACGCTGGCGACATATCCGCGTTAGTAAAATACGGTATCACGCGCGATGACTTTGAAACGCCGGGCGAGCGCCAGGCCTACGATTTTGTCGTTAAATACGCGCAAGAAAACGGAGGCCGCGCGCCATCCTACGCAACCCTGACCGCCGAGTGCCCGGACATCACGTACATTCCGGACGTGACGGATTCGTTCGAATATTTAGCGCAGCAGATCAAGGCCGACGCAGCCAAACGCGAAGTCCTGCGCAAAATCAACGGCTATACGGACGATGAGAGCGGCAAACGCGTACCGTCGGAATTGGCCGATAAATTTGCGCAACTTGCTCCGGCGGATTTTGGGCGATACTTGCGCGAACTCGGCGAATCCATCGAAACCAAGGCGACGGTCAAGCGGGATATTGGCGCAGGCTTGGCGGAATTGGCCAGCGCGTTTAGGGCGGAATACGAAAAGCGTAAGGCCGGCGAAAGTTACACGTTGTGGAAAACGCCGTTTCCGACGCTGAACGAAGAGATCGGCGGCCTCTATTCCGGCGACGTCTACGGCATCATGGCGGAGAGCGGCCGCGGCAAAACGTATCTGTCCGCGGTATTTGTGGGGTCAGGTAGTCGGATGTGTGCGTGAAATAGCGGTCGAGTAGCGAAATATCGAGCGGCTTCGGCGGCGTCTTCGCGGTATGTTCAGGTAGTCTAAGATGTATGTATCCGCCTGTGTCCTCGCCCTTTTCCTCCGCAAGTAGTCGGCGTGCTTCGTCTTCGCTTATACCGCGCAACATGGCGAATAACTGGACGGGGCCGCCGCGCCTATAACGCGGATCGGTTGCGCCCATATCGACCCAGCAGCCGAAATTTGGCGAGTCTGGATCGGTTATGACGCGGAATGACGGGCGGTCATCGCCGGGGCGTGCCGGTGAACTCGCTTCGAGCTTGTCCGGGTGCCAGCGCGCGTTGCGCCAAGGATAACGATCGATCTCGGACTGTAATATAAGCACAGGGTAATCTCCTTTAATTGTTAGATTTTCTAGACTTTAGCCTTTTCACGCTAAGTTTAAACGCAGACTCCAACTCTTTTGCGATGAATAATATTTCATCTGCGCTCAATTCCTTAGTTTCATCAGATGTAGCAGCCACCTCAGCAAATTGCTCAAGGAGTGAGGAGTGTGCTAGGTAGGTGTTAGACTCTTCGGAAACCACCATCGACCTGTCAATTAATCGAGTAAGATGTTCATAAAAATTATCTTCCTCGGATACAGCTACCAGTTGGGTAATGTCCCCTAAGTCAGGCGGTATGCGTCCTGCCAAAGTGTAAATTCTGTCTTTGTCCACATTAAGTGCATACGCCACTTTGTTTAACGTTTCGTCGCTAGGATCTTTCACCTTCCCCCTCTCAAGTTTACTCCACTGAGAAAAGCTGATTTCGGCTTTTTCAGCGATTTCACGGACGGAAAAGCCAAGCTCTATTCTCTTCTCGCGAATAAACTCACCTAATTGGTTTTCGAACACCGTAACGTCAGTCCTTCCAAAAATTAGTTGGAATATTTTCCATGGGTTTAGGATACACTATTAAGTTTCCACAGTCAACACATTTTGTTTCCTTTAAGACAAAATATTTGTTTCTTTTAAGTAAACGATTAAAATCCGCTCACAAATTGCCCCGCAATCTCCGCGCCTTTCGGCAACTCCCGCAGCACCCCGTAATCCATAAGCGCAATCAACTCAATAACAAAGTCCTCGCCGCCGTTACGCCCTTTCTCGACGCCAAGCGCCCCGTTACCATTCGCGGCGTCAAACGAAAATAGATTCGTCGCAATTTCGAGTACGGCTTTCGTCGTTTTCACTTGGTCACGCTTCGGTAATTTAATCGCACGGTGCTCGCCTTCTTCCGTTTCCTGACGCTCGGTATGCGCCTGAATCGTATACATCCCGACGACATCATGCGCGCCGATTATCGTTTCCAAGCGCCGGGCCGCCATCTCTGCCGCACCGCCAGCGGTCTTATTTGCGTTGCGCCCGTACGCATCCGCCAAGCTGTAAAACGGATCGATAACAACGACGTCGATATCCGGTCGCATGTGCAGTTCGCGGTCCAAATCGTTAAGCGTGCGCGTCAAATTTGCGCCGCCTTTCGCCTGCAGGATGAGCTCGCCCGGATAATATTCGTTCAGGCGCGCAACGGTTTCGAGCATAAACGGTTCCAGTTCCGCATTCATTTTTCCGGCCAGCATCGCCTTATTTGGTAATCCAACTTCGCCGAGGCCCTCCGCCTTAACCGCGCCATCCCGCGCCGTCAATATCGATATGAGCCGCGACAGCCACGGATACCACTTGACTTCGTACGACTTGATGCAACAACTTGCCTTAATCTCCAAATAGTTAATAACACGTTCAGGAATGTAAATAAATCAGCAGGTGGAAGGGCTATCCAAATTGGCGCGGGTTATAATAATGGCCAAATAAAAGGGAATACGATCGATACATGTGGATCTCATGGGATCGGCGTTGATATGTGTAGCGATTGGGCTATCGATGGGAATTTCGTTACAAAGTGCGGGCAAGCGGGAATTTGGGTTTACGGTACTTCTAATGTGATTGTTGCGAATAACAACTCAACGGGGAACAACACAACGGCTACCGATGGCAGATTTGACATCATGGTCGGGTATGTGCTAACTAGCAAATCTCTTAATTGTAAAGTCTACGCTAATCAGATGGGCACATTTGGAATATCTGATGCCGAAAACACAATAGTAACGAATAACACAATCGGATCAATAGGACACAATTTCGGTACTAATACCAAAAGTTTTAATAATTTTATCAATGGAACATGGACTGCGTAAAAGGTGTTTAATAAACGTTGTCGAATTTTAGTACTATACTTTTTTAAAGGAGACAGAAAATTGACAGAAAGAGACTATTATTTCGACAACGTTAAATTACTGCTGATCATTCTTGTTGTAGTAGGCCATATTATTATACCTCTGAATTCAGGTGTTACATTCAAGCCACTTTTCACTCTGATTTATTCGTTTCACATGCCTCTATTCATTTTTATATCGGGTTATTTCTCAAAGAATATAGGTTCGGATAATTATGGCAAAAGGATCATTGCTAATCTCTTGATCCCTTATTTAATTTTTGAAACGTTATATTCTTTATTTGATTATTATTTAATAACAGATAATCAAGAAAAGTTAACGTTCACTTATTTAACTCCTTATTGGATCATGTGGTTTCTTGTTAGTATGATCTGCTGGAAACTAGTTCTGCCGTATACGGCAAAGATCAAACCTTGGATTTCCTTAACGCTTACGATAATAGCTGGAATAGCAATAGGTTATGCAGGCGATGTTGCTTATTATGGAAGTATTTCTAGAACAATCGCCTTCTTCCCGTTTTTTATCTCTGGTTTTTATTTCGATAAAAAGTGGTTGCTTAAATTTAGTCATTGGGTATATAAGTTCATATCTATAGCCATTTTAATAGTTGCATTTATAGTTTTTTACCAACTTCAAAACGTGATTAAATTTGAATTCTTTTATCATGTTATTCCGTATGCGAGTTTTGATCTACACGGTTGGCGAGGTGGGATTTACCGGTTATTTAGTTATCTAGTTGCAGTTATATTGGGCCTATGTGTATTGGTTCTTGTCCCAAAGGAACGTATTCCGTTTTTAAGTGGATTAGGGAAAAACACGTTATATGCTTACTTGCTGCATGGATTTATAGTTAAATACTTACACACTTCTACATTGTATTCTCAGTTAGATGGATCACTGGATAAATTTTTAGTAGTGATGTTAGGTTGTCTTATCGCAGTCGTATTATCAACGAATATTATTAGAAGTATCTTCAAGTGGGTCGCAGAACCCAAGATTGATTTTCTTTTTAAAGACAATGTTCCACGAGATAGAATTGAGGAAAAAAAGAATACAGTATCAACATAATAGGACGAAACTGCGCAACAAGCCTCGCTAATACAGCGGGGCTTTTTCTTTTACGGAGGTGACGCGCAATCTTACGCATATTTGATAAAGCACGCACGCCGATCGGAGTCCTCCCGCAGGCCTACGACATCAAACGCACGCGACGCATCAACTCGGACGACGTGCTGACGTTTAATGTTCCGATGACGTCCGCTGACTACGATTTGATCACGCTGAAAAATTACGTTATGGACGAGCGCGGCCAATACTATGTAATCAACTCGCGCCAACGCAAACGGGACGGACGTAAATTAATCGCAGAAATATCGTGTTCGCACGTCATGTTCAAACTCGCGGATTTTAAAGTGCCGTATGCGTCGTACATCAAAGAGTCGTACGGTACGCACATATCGCAACTCACCGATAAATTAGCGGCTGCCACCGGTGGGCGCTATTCGTTTATCATCCATGACACATTCCCGCTATACGACGTCAAGGACTGGGGCCGCACGAACTGTCTGGCCGCGCTCAATGACGTCATCAAAATGTACGGCGCGGAAGTCGAGGCGGACAACTTTACGATCCATTTGCGCAAGCGTATCGGCACGGACTCCGGCCACCAATACCGCATCGGCAAAAACGTAATTAGCTCCGCGTTTAAGGACGACGGCTCTGCGCTCACGACCCGTTTATTCGCGCAGATGAAAGATGGGCGCACGTGGATCGGCGAGCCTGCGTCGATTCTTACAGCGGACGAGCGCGCCCGCCTTGAAGCGATTCCCGGCGCGATTGTTGACGGCAAGCTCGCGGTCAACTATCTCGTATCGCAATATGCCGCCGCTTGGGCCACGCCGGACACTCCGTTTTACGACGCGGAGATTATCGATCAGAATATCACGTCGGTGGACGAATTACTACGTCAGGCGCGTAAAGCCCTCGCGGAGAACGAAGTGCCGGCGCTTGAAATTAGCGTAGACGCGGCGGACATTTTTAAGATTGACGCAAGTGAGACGCGGCCGGGACTCGGCGACACCGTCTATTGCGTCGACCCCGAGATGGAGATGCCGAATATTACCGCGCGCATCGTGGAGATTACGGAGTATCCGTTTGATCGCGATAAGCATACGCAGGTGACGGTATCTAACGTAATGGGGCGCGACTATGCTGACATCTTGGCGGACTTAGACCGGGCCAAGCGCATTGTTTACGATATTGTGAGCGGCGGTACCGTACGTACGGAAGTATTCGAGGCTTTCGCGCGGCAGGCGGTCATTGACGTTAACAATTCGAAATCCGAAGTCAAGTACGATACGCGCGGAATCATCCTCGAAGATAAAACGAATGCCGCGAACCAAGTCGTATTAACCGCGAACGGCATTATGCTGACGACCGACGGCGGAAATACTGCGCGGGCCGCAATTACGGCGAATGGGATTGTCGCGGAGAGAATTGTCGGCCAACTCGGTAACTTCGTATCGCTGCTGATCGGCTCCGGGAATAACGTAACGCAAATCAACAATAACGGGATCGCGGCTGGCCATGCGAATTTTAGTAGCGCGCCGTTTCGCGTCTATATGAACGGCGATGTCGTAGCGCGGTCGATTACGTTGACGGGGAAGATCGAGCAGTCTACGATGGAGTCTTCGACGATTACCGGCGGATTAATACGGACGGCCGCGTCGGGCGCGCGCGTAGAGATGGACTATCGAGGCTGGCGGACTTACGACGCATCGGGTCGCGAGCGTATCTCGATTGACGCGAATGATGCGTACGGGTTGAGCGGTATCACGTTTATGCGATCAGTAAGCGGGGCGTCCGGTACGATCAACGGGGGCGACTCCTTCTTTCAAATTACGTCGCTCGTTGATATGTTTTTGGCCGCGCCAGGGCGTCGGGTTTACTTTAACGGTACGGTTGACTTTTCAACTGCAAGCGGCGTAGTAGGACTTGATACGTCAATGATTAACGGGCTGTCCGCGGCTCTGGCGCAGAAAGTACCGTACGGTGCTCCAACGGGATATACGTTAGTCGCGGCGCATAACCACGGCATTCCTGACGGAACCGTTTTGCGAACTGCGGATGGGGGAACCGTAACGTACATGGCTTACGCCGGAGACTCGCACAGACATGTGATATAAATAAGTTGAAACTTCTGGCCCTTCCGTACGATAATATATAATAGGAAGTATTTTCTAAGGGAGGGCTAGAATATGAGAAATAGATTTTTGGTGGGAGCGCTGTCAGGCTTACTTGTTGGCGCGATAATCTTTGGTGGAAGCTCCGCAATAGCTGCGGTAAAATCACTCGTAGGCTCTAAAGTTACCGGTGTTTATACGATTAATAAAGCGGATGGGACGAAAGTGGCAGACGGCGCGGTTATTAACGGAGCGGCTTACGTTCCGGTCCGGGATGTGTCGGAGGCTGTAGGTATCCCGCTTCGAGTGGAGGGGAAAACAATAACGATTGGAACAATAAAGGAGTCAGAAGTTATCGGCGCGAATGATGCGATGAGTCCGGAGGTTATGGAGTTAGCCAACGCGATAAGTCGATATGAGCGCGACATACTCTCATGGAAAGGCCTTATTGAGACGGAGAACGCGACACTAACCTCGCTAAACGAAAGCCGCGCTGCCGCAGAAAAAGGCGCAGCCGAAGCGCCATTCCTAGTCGAAGGTATCGACGCAAATATCGAAAAGACAAAGGCGCGGATCGCCGAATACCAGGCGAAAATCGACGCAGCCAACGCGGAGATCGCGGAGCTGCAGGCGAAGATCGACGCGAATAAATAAACGAATATAGAGCGCAAGGCGTGGCCTTAATGGTCGCGCCTTTTTGCGTACAGAGAAACGGAGGAACACGATGAAAGTACGCCAATTACTCGAATGCACTGTAGACCTAGCGCAACCACTGCCGGAGCTATCAGCGGTCGTTTCCGCAGTTTTAGCCGCGCTCCCGGACGTTGAGCAACGCGCGGAAATCCTGCGTCAGCTCGACGATCAAATCACGGAGGCGCTTCTTGCGCTTGATAACGCGGATGAGGAGGCGGCCGCATAATGGAGCAAACGATTTGGGCGGAGATCGCCAAGAACGGAATATTCGCGATTGCCGCCGCCGTTCTGTTTTATCTGCTCTGGCGCGAGATGCAGCGGATGGCGACGGAAGCGCGCGAACGAGAAGAGCGGATCAGTGCGGAGGCAAAGGTGCAGAACGAACGGATGCATGCGGAGGCCGTTGCGCGCGAAGATCGCTTGATGCGACTGACCGAAAATTTGACGGATCGCTTCGAAACTCTTGCGCGCCAATACGACGGACTCGCTTCGGACGTACACGAAATTAAAGCGATTATCAACGGAAAGGATGCGGCGTAGTTATGGCGGCGTTAACGCCTTTGACAATCGAATACGTACGATCGAAGTCCGCGTCGAAATTGAGCGGGCTTCTTCCCGTTGTTGCGGCGGCGACTTCCGCGCTGATCGACCGGTGTTATGCGCGCGGGGTTCCGATCGTCATCACGCAAGGGCTTCGGACGATCGCGGAGCAGGACGCTTTATATGCGCAAGGCCGCACGAAGCCGGGAAAGATCGTAACCAACGCGCGCGGCGGCTATTCGTATCACAACTTCGGCGTTGCGGTTGATTTTGCATTGCTATTACCGGACGGCAAATCGGTGTCTTGGGATATGGCGCGGGACGGCGACGGCGATAAGGTCGCAGATTGGAACGAGGTGGTTGTGGTCGCGAAGGAACTCGGCTTTGCGTGGGGCGGCGATTGGACTTCGTTTAAAGATTATCCGCATTTCGAAATGACATTCGGATTATCGACGGCTCAGTACCGCGCCGGCAAGCGTCCGACGCAGGCGCAAATCGACGCGGCCTATGCGCGGATCAAAGAAACGGAAGGGGATGACGCAATGACAGCGGAAGAGAAGGCGCGAGTGGAGGCGCTGGAGAAGCGCTTGGCCGCGCTCGAAAATAACGCGAAGATGGCGGCGGTTCCGGCATGGGCGCTGACCGCGTGCGAAAATGCGAAGAAGGCGGGCGTGCTGGATACGATCGCGAACGGCAGCTACGACTTTTACCGGATGGTTACGATTTTGGATCGCGCGGGAATCTTTAAGGGGGCGAAATAACGATGAAAATCGATTGGAAACGGAAATTATCTTCGCGCAAATTCTGGGCGCTGTTGGCCGCGCTTGCTACGTCAATCCTGACGGCGGCTGGCGCGGGTGAGTCCGTAACGTTGCAAGTAACGGGAGTTATTGGCGCGGTGGGTGCGTGTGTTGCGTATATGTTATCCGAGAGTTACGCAGACGCGAACGGGAGCGGAGATAAGACGGAGGAATAACGAAAAAAGGGGCGCGAGCCGGCGGAGTAAAAATCCGTTTGGCTTGCGCCCCTTTTTTGCGTTTTACGACGAGATCAAACGCCCGTCGGATGTGCGCGTTACTCGCGTGCGGCATTTCGGGCATTTGTGGCTTCCGTTCATCAACTTGAACGACCGTCCACAATTCGGACATATTACGGTTTCAGCGCGCATTTGCTTAACCGCGACGACAACGATCGCAATCGGAATCGCGAGGATAAAGCATGCGATAATAAATATCATCGACGAAAACCTCCGTTCCTTGCCGTTTTCCACATCGTACCATATCGCTAGATTCCGCGCTACGTGTCTGGCATAAAATACAAGCCCGCGTGCATACGCTAGGGTAAAGCGGTCGCCTACGCGATCCGCGCTTTGGGAGCGACGGTAGATAACCGCGCTCTTTTTGCGTTTACATCGGCCAAAAATCGTCTTGTCTTACGTTCTCCCCGGTCAACCTCCGCACGGCCCCGATTAACTTCCGCATGGTACTTCCGCTCGGATAATAATCCGGATAGCTACATACTCGCGTTAAAGTGTCTCGACTCACCCCCGAAACCTCGCGTATTCTCTCCTGTTCAATTCCGCGCCGATCCAAATAGGCCCCGAATTTGCTACGTTTCTTTCCTAATCCAAACATTTCGTATCATCTCCCGTCCCTATCATTTTGGACGAGTCTATCAAAATTTATACGTCTCTATCCGCATTTTTGCGGAAAGAGGAGCAAGCCGTCGCGCATAACATCAAACATACGTAAAACGTAGGAGGCGATGAAATGGCGACGTTAAACAAAGCGCTATTAAAACGGATGGCCGGCGAAGTGTCCGTCGGAACACTCGCGGAAATGGTCGTGGATTATGCGCAAGGAATTACGGACGCGGAGGACGTAGACGACGGCGTGCTCGAAACGATCGGCGCGATTGAAACGCTGGTTGCGGAGATTAAAGCGCGGAGTGGAGCGGCGGCGAAACCTAAGCGGAGTCGGCGCGAATCGAAACCGCAAGAAAAGGCGGAAGAAACACCGCCCGTTCCCGTACAGTTAGGCGGAGGTATCCGTGAGCAAGTTCGTTAGGCGCGGCGTCAACTTTAACGTAGAGAACGAACACCAGTGGAAGTTAGTCGAATGGGTAACGCGAAAAAGTCCGAGGAATTTCAGCGGATTTGTTAAGTCCGTTCTCTACGCGGCAATGATTACGGAGGAAGCGGCGCTAGAACAAAAGCGAAAGACCGCCGACGACTCCGCCGACAATTAATCCGATAACAAACGTCATTTTTACGCAGCTCCTTTCGCAAGGTTTACGATTATTATCTCCGCAAAGAGAGGGTGTATACGCGATGAGTAAAACCGTAGCGCTCGATTGGGCGGCGTTCCATTCTGGCGCGATTGTTCCGAAAGCAACAACGCAATTACCGGCCGCGATAGCGAAGACGGCGGCCACCGTTCACCTCGCATTGATCCCGAAAACCGCGCTCGCGGCTTCCGCTACTGTGTCCGGTGCGCAAACGTGGGCGACCGTATTTTCAACGGTACTCGGGATCACCGATTGGCTCTGCGTTGGCATTATCGTCTACGCCGGAATAACGTGGATGTTCGGCAACCGGACGAAGGCGATCGAGTTTTTGATGGGCGGCAGCATCGGTTATATTATCGTCCGGCACGCGGTCGATATCCGTAACTGGCTGCGGATGTTATGAGGAGGTGGCGCGGATGATCTTGCGGATAAACGGCGCAGTTATTCCGGACGTTGGCGGCGGTGCGCTCGATAATTTCGTCGAGGCTGGCGCGGAGGCCTTCGGCAATGCGCTCGTGCATTACGCACAGATTGCGGTGGTTGCGCTCAATACGTGGTCGCCGGAAATCATTACGCTAGGCATCGTAACGTGTGCGGTCGGCATGATGGTCGGGCCGCTCGTAGGCAGCACGAAATGGCTCGGGCGGCTGTTCGCGACGTTTTGGATCGGCGTTATCTGGCGCGTATTAATTTAGAGGAGGGCGATTAACATGCGATTTTTTATTCGCTGGTATAACGCATATTGCGGAAATTGTGGCACAACAACGGAGCATAGCGGCACGTGGTGTTCTCGCTGCGGGAGGTAGCGATGCACACCGTATTCCGTATCATTCCGCACACAACCGTACTCAACTCCGCGAATCGCAATCTCCAACGCGCACTCTACGAATTACTCGCTGTACGTGCGAAGCCTGCGCCGGATCTTTGGTGGATTACGCAAATGGCCGCGGACTCCATCGCATTTTACTGCGCGGTGCCTACGGAGTTTGCGGAGGCGTTCCGCGTGAAGTTCCGCAACCACGAACAATGGCGCAAATCGACGCTTGAGCTCGCGGAGGACTTCCGATTACCGTCCGCCAACTTTGCGCTCAAATATCGGCGGCACGACATGTTTTCGCTGGATTTCCGCTATAATGAGCAGACTACGCCAATCCGCGAACTGCTCGGAGTAACGCGCGAGTTATCGGACGGCGAGGCGGTTGCGCTAATGTTGCGTATGGAACCGGTCAGCCGTTCGAAATGGAAGCAGCTCGCGGACTACGCGTGGGAAACGTGGGAGCGCGGGGCAGTCCCGTATCGGCCCGGCGTTGATCCTGCGAGATTACTGCGCACGCTTGGCGGCGTCGCGGCGTACGTATTTTACGAAGTACGATCGTTAATCGAGGACGTATTGGCTGGCGTCGAATCGGCGCTATATCACGGCGCGAAGAAGGCGGAGAAAAGCGCACGGCCCACGCTCCCCAATCCGGAACGCGCGGAGCTACTCGTCAACGGCGACTTATCCGCGACGACGAAAAATAAGCGCAACCTTCCCGTATTCAAAACGTCGATTCGATGCGCGGTAACTTCGCCTGACCCGGTCAAACGCGAAATGCTGGCGCGGTCAGTCGCGGGAGCTTACGGGGCGCTTGCGGGCGACAACCGGCTGGAACTCGTTAAGATTAACGTTCGGCCGCGAAAGGATGATCCGTGGAAGATCCGCGAGTTTGCACCGAACTTGATGAGCGTTGACGAAATCGGAAAGCTTGCGCAGTTGCCGACCGCTGACCTGCAGGCGGAATATGCCGATATCCTCGCGTCGAATCGGCGCGTTGAAATCGAGTTGCCGCGCGTATTTCTTGATGATCGCGGGATATTGGCGGGCACAGCAACGGATCGGGGCGCGACCCATAACGTTTACATTCCGACGGATCAGCCCGATAAGCTGTTTATGCCGCGCGCTGTTAACGGATCGCCGCGTATGGGGAAGGATCAACACGTAATCAATCTCGTTGTGGAAGCGCATCGCAAGCACGGAATCGGCGCGGTCATACCGGACTTTATCGACGAGCACAACCGGGACCGGGGCGGCAGTCAGCGCGGCATGGCGGATGCGGTGCGTGACCACCTTCCGGCTGCCGACGTCATCGACATTAATCTCGCGGACACAGATTACGCGCCCTACTTCGGACTGCAGGCGGTCATCAATAACGCGAAGGATAAGCGGATCGCATCCGATGTGATTGCGGAGTACCTGACGGACTTTTTACTCGCGGACGGAGACGAGGATAAGTTTCAGACCGCGGAATTTACGCGAGACGCCGCGAAGGTGTGTGCGGGCGATTTAACGGGCATGAAAGCGATGTTTACGGATACCGCGTTTCGGAAGCGGAAGATTGCGGAGCTCGGCGACATTTTCGATATGGATGCGTGGCGCGATTACGACCGGATGAGCGATGGCAAACAGGGGCAAATCTACGGGCCTGTCCTGCGCCGGATATCGCAAATCACGAGTAGCGAGTTTTTGAAGCCGATGTTTTGCCAAGCGCACAACCCTGCGTTTGATTTATACCGGTGGGTCGCGGATGGTAAAGTCGTGATTATCCGCTGTAAGATGCCGGATGGGATTCCGATGCCGGAGCGCGTTAAACAGACGCTCGGCTATTGGATCGTCATGCTAACGTTTCTTATTAAACTTGCGCAGGAAGGGCGCGGCCCCGGAACGTTTCTCGTATTAAATGAACCGCATCAATTCATGTCGCGCGGCCTCGTCCATTTCGCGAAACGGATGCTGCGGGAGGGCCCGAAGTATAAATGCGCGCCGATTATCGTATTCCACGATTTCAGCGCGTTCCACGAGTTCCCCGGCTTTACCGATACGCTGTTATCCGCGTCAATTAACTGGCATTTATTCCGCAACACGCACATAGATACGTATAAGCGGTTGATGCCGTACCTATCGCGTACGTTCGCCGATCCGCAGGCCGCGTTCGAGGCTACGCGCCAATACCAGTTTATTGCGTGCTGGTTAAATCGCGGAGAATACGAAGCGCCGTTCGTCGCTGATGCGTTGCCTCTCGTCGGCAAGCGGTATGCGACGGAAAATAACGCCCGGCTGACGCAGGAACATGCGCGAAAATATGGGCGGCCGATTGCGGAAGTGCTGGCGGGGATACGGACGAAAAATAACCGTGGCCTGGCGTGACCACGGTTTTGTTTAGTATATTCGCTTACCTCGTTTTTTCGCATTTCCTTCATCTAATAGGTGCGTCACCGGAGAAGCCTTATCGTGCTGTTCGCGTAAGTCGGTCCCGGTGTACTTAACGTACACTTGCGTCATATTCAACGACGTGTGACCGAGGATTCGCGCCAGGGCAATCGGGTCGCCACCTTCGCGCAGAAACTTCACAGCGAAGTAGTGTCGAAATGTGTGCGGGGATACCCGCGGTCCTGTAACTCCCGCGCGTTTGGCGTAGTTTTTGAGCATCTTCGAAAAGGTGTCGCCATAGTAGCGCTCTCCGAACTGAGTTAACCATAAAGGGTCGTCCTCGTCTACGTCCATGTACGATATCAGTTTTTCAAGCTCTTTTAGTGTTTTTCGAGAAACAGGCACTACGCGCGTCGTCCGTGTTTTCGCGATTTCGGCGCGCACGACGATCTGCTGGAGTTTGAAGTCTATGTCAGACACGCGGAGATTAGTCAGTTCTTTGATGCGTAAACCACAATCACAAAGAACGAGCATCATGCAGTAATCGCGCCGACCGGTATACACACGGAGGTTTGGCGCGGCGAGCAGTTTCTTAACGTCCTCATCCGTAAATACGTCGAAGGTATCCTTATTCTCCGTTTGGTACTCTACCGCATCCATCGGTGAGTGCGAGATTATACGCTCCCTAACGAGGTAGTTAAAGAAAATCCGCATGATCCGAATTACGTTGTTGATTGTGCGCGGGGATAGCCCGACCTCTCCGTTAGGACTCGTTGGGTGATCGTCCCACTGCGTTTTCTTGAACGTCAGATACTCGATATATTCGCGCAGTAACTCCGTAGTGATCTCGGTACGGCCGCAGTCTTCGTACCACTTGCGGAATTGATCGAGGACTTGCGAATAGGCTGTTATCGTTGCGTTCGACCTCCGGGCCGCCTTCTTCGCGCTAATAAACCGGTCGATTTGCGTTGTGAGATTGAATTTTACCGGCTTGTCCCGTTTCGAAACAAATCCGTATTTTGGCGTAATTCTTGCCATAAAATGTCCGCCTCCTTAGCGATAAAGTTTTCGTAAAACGTTCCGATAAATTGCGCGAAAGTTTATCGGAATAACGCCTCGTTCGCGTCCAATTTTCCGCGCCGTTGTGCGATTTTCTAGCGCTGCAAAAACCGACCAATAGTGAGTTCATCGCAATGGTAGCGGATAAACTGCGGATCGAGCATAAGGTGTCTTGAAAGTCTGAGGACACGAATGGTGATAACGACGGGAGAAATTAAGCCGTTGGTCGTTCACTTATGCAGTGATCCAGAAGGGTTAAATGAAGGGCGGTCCCTCTCGGTGTATGCCGGGATGCGGCCGTTTTTTATTTTGCCTGAGATGGTATCCGCACTTGCCGATTGACAATAAAGTCCCTTTAGGATTATCCTGTATATGAGCATATGTTCATATACTGTTATTCGAGAGGGGAACGACCAGGTGGAAAAAAAGTTACACATCGATCTGAGCCCGGATACACTGGAAAAGGTTTCTACGATATTTAAAGCATTGTCCGATCCGACCCGAATCAAACTTCTTCATTTGCTGTCGGAAGAAGAATGTTCCGTGACGCATATGTCGGAAGTGTTGAATTTATCGCAGTCGGCGGTTTCCCACCAACTGAGTCTGCTGCGAAATTTGCGGCTGGTGAAGTTCCGTCGGGAGGCCAATACGGTGTACTACAGCTGTGACGACGAGCATGTGATTTCGCTCTTGAAACAGGCGATTCAACACGCTTGTTGCGAATAGGAGGGAGATCCATGGGACATCATCACGCTCACCATCACCACGATCATGACCATAGCCATGCCGGCCATTTCCACGATCATCATGCGGCACGTTCGGGGAATAAGAAGGGGCTGTGGATCGCTCTACTCATTACGGCTTCGATCGCCGTTCTTGAATTTTGCGGCGGTTTGATTACAGACAGCCTCGCTTTATTGTCCGATTCCGGTCATATGCTAAGTGACGCCAGCTCGCTGCTGCTCAGCCTGATTGCCTTTTGGTTTGCCGCTCGCCCCGCCTCAAAGCGGAATACGTACGGGTACCACCGTATGGAGATCCTGGCCGCGTTGCTCAATGGGGCAGCCTTGTTCGTGATCGCCGGGTTTATCTTTTGGGAAGCCTACGGGCGTTTGCTTGATCCGCCGACCGTGTCCAGTAATACGATGATCGTGATTGCGGTGATCGGTTTGTTTGCGAATTTAGCAAGCGCGGCGGTATTGCTGAAGAAAGGCGACGTCACAGGCAACTTAAACCTGAAAAGCGCCTACCTGCATGTGCTTGGAGACGCTTTGGGGTCGATTGGCGCTATTTTCGCGGGGATATTGATGTCGTTGTTTGGTTGGTATATTTTCGACCCGATCATCAGTGTTCTCGTCGCTCTGTTGATCCTGCGCGGAGCCTGGGGCGTCATCACCCAATCGGTGCACATTTTGATGGAGGGCTCGCCGGCGTCGATCGATCAAAGTCAGGTGAAGCAGTGTCTCGAAGGGATTTCGGGGGTTGTTGAAGTCCATGATTTGCATATTTGGACCATTACTTCGGGGATGGATGCGTTAAGCTGTCATTTGACGATTGAGGATGGCAGCCAGAGCCAAATCGTGTTGCAGGAAGCGATTACCGCTTTGGAGAAGACGTTCCACATCGGCCACACCACCATTCAGGTGGAAACCTCGCACATCCGGCACCGGGAGCTTATGGTATAATTCCATCAGAAGAAAGGATGAGCGTCATATGACTAACGATCTTGAGCCGGCGGCTTACCGGGAATTGCTGGAGGGCACGGATTTGGAAGAAGATAAACGGCAGGCCCTTCTGGAGCTAATTCAACGTTATGAACAACTTCGTGCAGAAAACGTCAGATTACGCAAGGCATTGCTTCGCGCGAATTCCCAGCAAAGCTCGCGGATGTCGACCAAACTGAAGGAAGCGTTATACGAATAAGCTAAAAAACCTCTTTACGCCGAGACAAGGCAAAAGAGGTTTTTTCATAAGAACCTTGAGGTTAGTCATGCTGTACCACGGCGGGTTCTGGTTCTTTAACGGCGGCTTTGGCGGCATCGTCCTTTTTGCGAAATCTTGGCCCTACGTAATTCCGCTTGCGGTCCCGGAAGAAGATCCACCCGCCCAAAAATCCGGCGCCGGCTGCAAACAAAACAACGCCTAGCCCGAAGTTTAACCAATCAAACGTGACGCGAGTTAACGAATCGTCGCCGTGTGCTGACATATAATCAAATAAGGTGTCTTTGATCTTTATAAATCCGATCATCGCTGCAATGCCGGGGATCACCAGCAAAATAATCGCGATAAACCGGGACAGCTTGAGCTTCATGAGCTAGATCTTCCTTTCCCTCTCGAAATGGCTATGTATTGTTAAAAATATCATACCTTTTTCCTGAGGGGATGTCTATTTACGGCTTTGATTTGTAATAACGGAAAAACAAGGTAAAATAGGGGAAAGTGACTGAATTGATAGAATGGGTGGAGATCGATTATGGCAATTACTTGTGATGTAGCAGTGTTGGGCGGAGGGACTGGCGGATATATCGCAGCCATTCGCGCCGCGCAACTGGGGAAAGACGTTGTAATTATTGAGCGGGACAAGTTGGGAGGGACCTGTCTGCATCGAGGTTGTATCCCAAGCAAAGCGCTGCTGCGCAGTGCGGAGCTCTACGCGCAAATGAAGGATAGCGCAAGCTACGGCATCGAGACTAACGGCGTGACGCTGGTATTCCCGAAAGTGCAGGAAAGAAAGCAAAGCATCGTGGATCAACTGCATAAAGGGGTCCTATATTTGATGCGTAAACATAAAATCCGTGTCATCCAAGGGAATGGGCGGGTGATTGGGCCGTCGATTTTCTCTCCAAAAAGCGGAGCTGTTGCGGTGGAACTTCCGGATGGTGAAATGGAGACGGTCGTGCCAACCAACTTGATCATCGCCACAGGATCTCGACCACGGATGCTGCCGGGGCTTGAGCCGGACGGGAATTATATTCTTAGCAGCGATGAAGCGCTGCAGCTATCCGAGCTTCCCGGCTCGATGCTGATTGTGGGAGGCGGCGTCATCGGGGTTGAATGGGCGTCGCTACTAAACGATTTTGGCGTGCAGGTGACCGTGGTGGAAGCAGCGGATCAGCTGCTGCCGGCGGAAGACGAGGACGTTGCCCGCGAATTGCAGAAACAGCTGCAACGCCGCGGCATTCAAGTGATCACAGGGGTTTCGGTCGATCCCGGTTCCTTAGAAATCGGCAATAACCGGGTACAAATATCTGCGAAGCGAGGGGACGAATCGATCCGCCTCGAAGCAGACAAGCTGCTGGTATCGATCGGACGCCAGGCCAACGTGGAGAATATAGGACTCGAAAATACCGACATCGGGTTAGAACGCGGCTTCATTCGGGTAAATGAATTTATGCAAACCACGGAACCGCATATTTACGCCATTGGCGACTGCATCGGCGGTCTTCAACTGGCGCATGCTGCCAGCCATGAGGGGTTAACTGCCGTCCATCATTTAGCCGGGGAGGCTTCGCACGGTTATCAAGAAAGCCATATTCCGCGCTGTGTGTACACCCGCCCCGAGGTTGCTTCGGTTGGAATCACCGCCAAAGAAGCGAAGGCCAAAGGGCTGGAGGTTAAAATCGGCAAGGTTCCGTTCTCGGCGATCGGGAAGGCGCTGGTGCATGGCGAAACCGAAGGATTTGTGAAGATGGTGGCCGATGCCCGCACCAATGATATTCTCGGCATGCAGATGATCGGGCCGCATGTGACGGAGCTGATCAGCCAAGCGGCACTGGCCCAGGTGCTGGATGCGACGCCTTGGGAAGTTGGACAAGTGACCTTCGCTCATCCGACGCTGGCGGAAATTATCGGGGAAGCGGCACTGGCCGTGGACGGGAACTCCTTAAACGCTTGAGGCAACGGGCGAAAAGATGAATGTTTTCTTTTTCACTGTAAAACGATTATAATAAACTTATTCCAAGTCTTAGTACCTGGTGTTAATATTAAGCTATGTAATGCCCCAATCAAAGGAGGTAACTCCCATGAATGCCAAAAGTGTAGTTCAAACCGAGCCAAAACATAAGCAACTCGGACTAACGGATGCAGAAGTCATTGAGATGTACAGATATATGGTGACCGCACGCAAATTCGACGAGCGCAACCTGTTGCTGCAGCGGGCCGGGAAAATCAATTTCCACGTTTCTGGGATCGGTCAGGAGACCACGCAGGTTGCTGCGGCCTTTGCGCTGGATCGCGAGCGCGACTATTTCCTGCCTTACTACCGGGACTACGGCTTTGTGCTGGCCGTTGGCATGTCGCTGACAGAATTGATGCTTTCGACATTTGCCAAAGCGGGTGACCCGAACAGCGGCGGCCGTCAGATGCCGGGACATTTCGGCAGCAAACGGCTGCGTATCGTGACCGGTTCCAGTCCGGTAACCACTCAAGTTCCCCATGCCGTCGGCGTCGCCTTGGCGGCGAAAATGCAAAAGAAGGACATCGTTTCTTACGTCACGTTTGGCGAAGGCTCCAGCAATCAGGGCGATTTTCACGAAGGTTTAAACTTTGCTGGGGTTCAGAAGCTGCCGGTTATCTTCCTGTGCGAAAATAACCAATATGCCATTTCCGTACCGGTGAAGAAGCAGTTAGGCGGCCGCGTGGTGGATCGGGCTCAAGGCTATGGATTCCCGGGGGTTCGCGTAGATGGCAACGATGCGCTGGAGGTATACCGAGTTGTGAAGGAAGCGCGGGAACGCGCAGTTCGCGGCGAAGGGCCAACGCTGATCGAAGCGATGATGTACCGCCTGTCTCCGCACTCGACGTCGGACAATGATCTGGCGTACCGGACGAAGGAAGAAGTGGAAGAGAATTGGAAAAAAGACGGTATCCCCAAAATGAAGTCGTACCTGATCGAAACCGGCATATGGAGCGAGGAGCAGGACGAAGCGCTGTTGCGGGATATCCAACAACAGCTGAAGGAAGCGGTGGAAGCGGCTGACAACGCGCCGTTCCCGCGGCCGGAAGACACGCTGCTGCATGTATATGCCAGCGAAGGGGAGGAGCAATAATCATGCCGGTGATGGAGTATATCGACGCGATTCGTCTGGCCATGAAGGAAGAAATGGAGCGGGACGAAAGCGTGTTTGTTCTGGGGGAAGACGTCGGCGTCAAGGGCGGCGTGTTCACGACAACGAAAGGGCTGCAGGAGCAGTTCGGTGAAATGCGCGTCATCGATACGCCGCTTGCGGAATCGGCGATCGCCGGCGTTGCGATTGGCGCAGCTATGTACGGGATGAAGCCGATCGCAGAAATGCAGTATTCGGACTTTATGCTGCCTGCAACGAACCAGATTATCAACGAAGCGGCGAAAATCCGCTATCGTTCCAACAACGACTGGAACTGCCCGGTTGTAGTCCGCGCTCCAATCGGCGGCGGGATCTTTGGGGGACTTTACCATTCCCAATGTCCGGAATCGATATTCTTTGGAACACCGGGGCTGAAGATCGTTGCGCCTTATTCGGCTTATGACGCCAAGGGCTTGTTGAAAGCAGCGATTCGCGACCCTGATCCGGTGTTGTTCTTTGAGAACAAGAAATGCTACAAGCTGATCAAGGAAGACGTGCCGGAGGACGATTATATCGTCCCTATCGGCAAAGCGAAGGTGCTGCGGGAAGGCGATGACATTACGATCATCGGTTACAGCTTGCCGCTGCATTTTGCCATGCAGGCTGCGGAAGAGCTGGCGGCAGAGAAAGGGATCAGCTCCCACATTCTTGATTTGCGCACGCTGCAGCCTCTGGACCGCGAAGCCATTATTGAAGCGGCCCGCAAGACGGGCAAGGTTCTGATTATCCATGAGGATAATAAAACCGGCGGTATTGGTGCAGAAGTTTCGGCTATTATTTCTGAAGAGTGCCTGTTCGAGTTGGATGCTCCTATTGCAAGACTGTGCGGACCGGACGTTCCGGCGATGCCGATTAGCCCTCCGATGGAGAAGTTCTTTATGCTTAGCAAAGATAAAGTCAAAGAAGCGATGCTTCAATTGGCGCTTTATTGATTGGGAGTGAGGATACTAATGTCATCCAATAAAACATTGATAGACGTGCAATTACCCCAGCTCGCCGAATCGCTCGTCTCGGCTACGATCGGGAAATGGCTGAAGAAGCCGGGGGATCCAGTCGAGCAATACGAGCCGATTCTTGAGGTCATTACGGACAAAGTAAATGCGGAAATCCCTTCGACGGTCGAAGGTGTGATGGGCGAGCTGCTGGCGGAGGAAGGGCAAGAGGTTCAGGTTGGCGCGGTGATCTGCCGGATCGAGACGGCGAATGCGACTGATACGCCAGCAGGCGACCCAGCGGTAAACGAAGCTGCCCGTCCGGCTGCCGGTGCGGCAAGCGCGGGGGAACAGTCCGATCACTCGCAGCGCCACCGGTATTCGCCGGCCGTGCAGACGCTGGCCGCTCAACACGGAATTGATCTACGGCAAATTACGGGTACAGGGCTTGGCGGACGGATTACGCGGAAGGATGTGCTGGCTTACATCGAGCAAGGCGGTCGCGGGGGTGTTGCCACACCCGCAGCACCGGCAACGACGCCAGCAGCAGCACCGTCCGTGCCATCGCAGACAGCGCAAGCAGCGCCTTCGGCTGCGCCGGCGCCGCAACGCGTCATCCCGGCCGTAATCAACGATGCTCCGGGACCGGTACGCCATTCCGGCTTGCACTTGACGGAGAACCCGCCGATCCCAACCATCGAAGTGGAAGGGGGCGACCGTTCCGAGTATTTTATCGACGTAACCCCGATCCGCAACACGATCGCAACCCGGATGCGCCAAAGCGTATCGGAAATTCCGCATGGCTGGATGATGATCGAGGTCGACGTGACCAACCTGGTGCAGCTGCGCAACAAGATCAAGCAGGAATTTATGCAGAAGGAAGGCGTCAACCTGACCTACCTGGCTTTCCTGCTGAAGGCGGTTGTGGGAGCGATCAAGGATTATCCGATCATGAACTCGGTGTGGGCGGTGGACAAGATCATCGTCAAACGCGATATCAACATCTCCTTGGCGGTTGGAACCGAGGATTCGGTGCTGACGCCGGTCATCAAGAAGGCCGATCAGAAAAATATCGCCGGCCTGGCGCGGGAAATCGAGGAGCTGGCAACGAAGGTCCGCTCCGGCAAGCTGAAGCTGGATGATATGCAGGGCGGGACGTTTACGGTGAATAATACCGGTTCCTTTGGTTCGATTTTGACGCAGCCGATTATCAATTATCCGCAAGCCGCGATCCTGACGTTTGAATCGATCGTGAAGCGGCCGGTTGTGATCAACGATATGATCGCCGTCCGTTCGATGGCCAATCTCTGCTTGTCCTTGGACCACCGGATTTTGGACGGAGTGATTTGCGGCCGCTTTATGCAGCGGGTGAAGGAAAATATGGAAAGCTACAATTTGGACACGCAGGTGTATTGAACGTAACGAGAGAATCGAGGCGACAATGCGATGAACGAAGGCTTGACAGTACGCTATTATCCGATGATGGAATATGGGGAAGCCTGGGATTTGCAGAAACGGCTCATTAAAGAGATGGATGCGCAGCAGCAGGGAGAACACCTGCTGCTGTTGCAGCATCCGCCGACCTATACGATTGGCTCCCAGAACCATCCTGAGCATTTGCTTCTTAGCCCTGAGCAGCTGCAGGAGCGGGGCATTGCCGTGTTTGAAATCGATCGCGGGGGAGATATTACATATCATGGCCCCGGGCAGCTTGTTGGCTATCCGCTGCTTCGGTTAGAGGCCGGGCGTGGGCTGGATTTGCATGGTTACCTGCGCCAGCTGGAGCAGGTGATCATCGATTATTTGGCGGAGTTTGGCATCGAAGGCTCACGTAAACCGGAGTACACCGGGGTGTGGGTTGGCGACGTGAAAATTTGCGCGATTGGCGTAAAGTTCAACAAATGCAGGCATCATCGAGGTTTTATTACCAGTCACGGGTTTGCTTTTAATGTGAAGTCCGGCATTCAAGAGGAAGGCTTTCGCGGAATCATTCCTTGCGGGATTCAAGAATACGGGGTGACCTCGTTGGAAGACGTGACCGGCCGCTCATTTACGGTTGAGCAAGTCGCGAAGGAGATCGTACCGAAGTTTAACGCGGTATTTGGGCGTTTGGGGGCTTGGGTCGAGGCCTAATCCGCCCCCAAAGCGGGCTGATTATCGAATGAAGAAGGGCTCAAGGAAAGCGATCAGCGTTGAAGCCAGCATGGCAAACAACATCAAATATACGACGAATCTCATCCGATTTTTACGCATAGTGGTAACTCCTTTGACTTAAACGTATATTATTCTCACTCTTATTATCGTATCGAAGAAAGCGGGGAAAGTCCAATGATTAACGAGGAACGCCTCATCGGACAATTTCTGGAGCTGGTGCAGATTGACAGCGAAACGAAGCATGAGCGCCAAATTGCCGATGTGTTAAAACGGAAATTCAGCGAATTGGGACTGGACGTTGTGGAGGACGGTTCGCAGGCAGTGACGGGACATGGCGCCGGGAACCTGATCGCCACGTTAAAAGCCAGTGAAGGCGTGTTCGCTGAACCCTTCCTGTTCACCTGCCACATGGATACCGTCACCCCAGGCAAGGGGATTAAACCGGTTGTTGGGGAGGACGGATGGATTCGCAGCGACGGCACGACGATCCTCGGAGCGGACGACAAAGCGGGTGTGGCGGTGCTGCTGGAGCTGATTCAAGTCCTGCAGGAGAAGCAAATTCCGCACGGTCAAATCCAGTTTGTCATCTCGGCTGGCGAGGAATCGAGCCTGCGCGGAGCGCGGGCGCTGGAGGCGCAGTATGTCGATTCGAAGTTCGGGTTCGCGATTGACACCGGCGGTGAAGTGGGCACGATTTGTGTTGGCGCACCCACGCAGGCACGGGTTGAAATCGAGATCTACGGCAAAGCGGCCCATGCCGGGGTCAATCCGGAAGACGGCATCAGTGCCATTCAGGTAGCCGGCAAGGCGCTGGCTCGTATGAAGCTCGGGCGTATTGACTCGGAGACAACCGCCAACATCGGCAAGTTTGAAGGTGGCGGCGCGACGAACATCGTTCCGGATCACGTCATTTTATATGGCGAAGCGCGTAGCATGTCCCAAGAGAAGGTCGATAAGCAGCTGCAGGACATGAAAGAAGCGGTGGAATCCGCATGCCGCGACTTTGGAGCCAAGGGGGAATTCCGCAGTGAGGTGCTGTACCGAGCGTTCCGGATCCCGGAGGAGGCTCCCGTTCTGCGGATCGCTAAGCAAGCGGCGGCTGCGCTCGGACTTGCGGGAACGACGTTTACGACGGGCGGCGGCAGCGACGCGAACATCTTTAACAGCCTGGGGATTCCAACGGTGAATCTGGCGATCGGCTATGAGGACATCCATACAACCAATGAAAGAATCAAGAAGGACGATCTCGTCAAAACTGCGCAGTTTGCGCTGGAGATCGTTCGTCAATCGGTATCCTCTTCTTGATCCCTTAAGGATGTCAGAATGCCCGGTGCGCCATTTCGCACCGGGCTTTTTTTTGCAGGATGACGGCTGTTCCCCGGATTGGTTCGCATTAATGCAGTCGAGTAGACGGTTTGGCCGGGAAGTGACGAACCTGCGCAGGACTCCACTCGGTATGCCAGCCTGTAGCTTGAATTAAGTTCAGAGCTTGGTGGAAGTCGTCTAAATATTTGCAAATTTTCTCCTGCTCCGATTTAGGCGGGTGATACAGTTGGATTCGTCGCTCCAGATTGGCGATCGCCTGCTGCAAGTAACAGGAGGCTGCGCCGAAACGAGCCGCTGCGAAATCGGGATTCCGCTCGGCAAGCGCTTCAAAGATGGGAGCGGCTTCTTCGTATTGTCTCTCATCGTAGCAAATTTCCGCCCAAATCAGGCTTAGCTCCAAAAAGGGGGGAGTGGGCTCGCGAAGCAACCGAGGTTCGATCTGCAGTAGCCGTTCTTTGGCTAGTGCGACATAACCTTCTTTATATAAAGATTGGATCAGCTCGCTAAGCAAATAATTGTCCATCTGCCCCGCCAGCTGTTCAGCAACGTCAATCTGACCTGTGGATACGGCGTTCTGGATCATTTCTACGAGTTTTCCCATATTTTTAGGCTGTCCGGTAGGACTGCGCATAATTCACCCCCTCCTTTTATTAACCGGATTTCCCTTAATTGAATAACTATTTTGATAGGAATGAATCAAATCGGTGATTTTTACGTCACGTCCTGATTCTTTTTTCCATTGGGACAGCAGAAGGCGAATCTGCCAAGCTTTGCCCTGAGCGCGTACACGGTCTTCCGTGAAATAGCTTTTCATAAGGGGGCTCCTTTCCGAACGGTTTGGTATAATAACACCATATGTCCGGTGCGGACAAGTTATGTATGGTTGGAACGGTTGATGACTCGATTAAGGGAGGAAAAAGAAATGGCAGCCAACGATAAATTAAAGGAAACCACGGTTTCGACAGAGCCGGTCTTTCAGGGGAGAGTGATCTCCCTGCAAATTGATACCGTCAAGCTGCCGGACGGAACGACGGCAACCCGTGAAATTGTGAAGCATCCGGGTGCGGTCGCCGTGCTGGCGGTGCATGAGGGACGATTGCTGCTGGTGGACCAATATCGCCAGGCGATGGGCCGGTGTGAATTGGAGATTCCTGCGGGCAAATTGGAACCAGGGGAAGATCCTGCGGAAGCGGCGGTCCGTGAGCTGCAGGAGGAGACCGGGTATCGCTGCGATAAATTGACGCATTTGCACTCATTCTATACTTCGCCGGGGTTCGCAGATGAGATTATCCATCTCTATTTGGCCGAGCAGTTGAGTCCAGGAGAAATGTCGCCGGATGTTGACGAATTCCTTGAGGTTCAGGAAGTGACGCTGGAGGAGGCACTTGGCCTGATTGCGGAAGGGCGGATTGCGGATGCCAAAACGATTATGGCGGTGTATATTTGGCAGCTTAAGGATGCTCGCGCACAGGCAGAGGCAAGACCATGAGTTCGAGCTCCACAACAACCTCGGCCGCGCTTACGACCGTTTTCGCCGATTTGCATATTCACATCGGACGAACCGGGCGGGGGGAGCCGGTGAAGATTAGCGGCAGCCGTGATCTGACCTTCGCTGGAATCGCCAGGGAGGCTTCGCAACGCAAGGGCATCGGGCTTGTTGGCATCATTGACTGTCATGCCCCCGGGGTACAGGAGGATATCGACCGGTGCCTGGAGCAGGGGGAGATGCAGGAACTGAAGGATGGCGGCATCACCTATCAGGGGACGACGATTTTGCTGGGCTGCGAGCTGGAAATCCGTGAACCGGGGATGGGGCCGGCGCATTTGCTTGCTTTTTTCCCGCACCTGGAGACGATTCGTGGCTTTACGGATTGGCTGAAGCCAAGGATGAAGAATGTTGGGCTAAGCTCGCAGCGCGTGTACGCTCCGGCGGTCACGCTGCAGGAGGAGGTGTATGCCCGCGGTGGTATGATCATTCCCGCCCATATTTTCACGCCGCATCGCAGCATTTACGGAAGCTGTGCCCCCCGGATGTCGGATGTTTTGGATCTTTCTCTAATTAGCGCGGTGGAGCTGGGGCTCAGCGCCGATACGGAGATGGCTGGATTGATCAGCGAGCTCGATCCTTTTCCGATCTTAACCAATTCCGACGCTCACTCGCTGGGCAAAATCGGGCGGGAATACAATGAGCTGCGGCTGAAGGAAGCGAGCTATCTTGAATTCGCTAAGGCGCTGCGGCGCGAGGAGGGGCGCCTAGTGGCCGGGAATTACGGGCTGAACCCCCGCCTTGGCAAATACCACCGGACCTACTGCAGCAACTGCAACTATATCATCGATGAGGCAGAAGCCAACGTGGAGCGATGTCCTTATTGCGGCAGCCCGAAGCTGGTGCGGGGTGTGCTTGACCGCATCCGCTCAATCGCAGATCGATCTGAGCCCAGCGTACCGCTTCATCGTCCGCCGTATCATTACCAGGTTCCCCTGGAGTTTATCCCCGGCCTTGGGCCGGCGAAATTAGAGCTGCTGCTGGAGCGGTTCGGCACGGAGATGAACATCCTGCATCATGTGCCGGAGGCGGAGCTGGCTGAAGCGGTGGGAGCGGAACTGGCCCAACTTATTGGCATGGCCCGCAGCGGTAGGCTCGAACTTAGCGCCGGAGGCGGCGGAATCTATGGCAAAGTGAAAAAGTCTTAATCTGCAGGTGGTGGTCCGGCAAGCGGCAGGCATAAGCGAGCAGGCTTGTTCATAGGGATAGGATAAGACCCTATAGAACAAGCTAGGAGGCAAAATTCGATGCTGCACCCCATTCGTCATGCACTCAAAGACCAAACGCCGCTATATGTTTTTGTTTCCGTGCTGTTTTTAATGGGCGTCGTATTCGGCGCGCTGATGGTCAACGCATTAACGTTGGAACAACAACAGGATATCTCCCGGTATTTGGGTGATTTCTTTCTATCGATCAATGAAGGCGGGTTCGAGTTTCAGCCGATGATGTTCTGGCAAGTCGCTGCCTTGCATTTAAAATGGCTTGGCTTGATCTGGCTATTGGGATTATCCGTGATCGGACTCCCAGGGATCTTAATTCTCGATTTTCTAAAAGGAGTATTGATCGGCTTTACAGTTGGCTATCTGGTTGGCCAATATACCTGGAAGGGGCTGCTATTCGCCCTCGTGTCCGTAGCGCCGCACAATCTGATCGTGATTCCGGCCCTGCTGATCGCCAGCGTCGCAGCGGTGAGCTTCTCGCTCAACATCATTCGCTCGCGTGTGTTAATGAGCCGTCCCGGCCAAGCCACCCGGCCTTTCCTGTCGTATACAGGGCTGACGCTGGCCATGGCTGCGGTGCTACTCGCCATCTCTTCCTTCGAAACGTGGGTGACTCCGGTGATGATGAGCTGGGTTACGCCATTGATTGCTTGAATTCATGCTTGTGTAGGAAAATAAATCCCCCGCACCTGGCTGCTGGCCTAGTCGGGGGATATTCGTTTTTCCTAGCACGTTCTATTAAATTGTGACATCCTGGTGATGTGCCATCCTCAAGATTTTGCAATCTACCAAAATGTTTGACTTTGTTGAATATCTCCCCCTATAATGAAAGAAGTGGTCATGAACTTATTGGATGTGCGGCAAGGCTGGGGAGGGATAACATGGAAGCAAAGATCGAAAAAATCAAACAGCAGTTACAATCCCACGGTTACAAATTGACGCCCCAGCGGGAAGCCACGGTACGCGTTTTGCTCGAAAATGAAGACGATCATCTTAGTGCGGAAGATGTTTTCATGCTCGTCAAAGACAAGGCGCCGGAGATCGGCCTGGCCACGGTCTATCGAACATTGGAATTGCTCAGCGAGCTTCACGTTGTGGAGAAGATCAACTTCGGCGACGGTGTAGCCCGGTACGACTTGCGTACCGATACGACCAAACATCATCACCACCATTTGATCTGTGTTCAGTGTGGGGCAATGGATGAAATCCGCGAGGATTGGCTTGGACCGCTCGAGGAACGCTTGGAGAAGGAATTCAATTTTACGGTGCTGGATCACCGGTTGGATTTTCAAGGCATTTGTTACCGATGCAAGGACAAGAACAACGATTCGCCTGGAACAGACAATAAGAAATAACTTCGTTAAGCCGAGCTCTTTACGGCCCTGCCGTAGGGAGCTTTTTACGTTGCCTCGCACGAGGGGAAACGCGGCATAAGCCGCATAACCTATGAAGTCATTTCCGCATACTCCCTAGTCTCTCTCTATATACTTAATACATAGGGCGTCCTAGCAGATAATCGGGCGCCTCCACAAATGATAGAGAGGGTGGGGCTCATGGTCATCTCGCTTCGAAAATGGCTCAGAACAGGGAAATATTTGATCCTGTTTGTCGCACTTGCGTATACTTTTTATAAGGCGCTAGGACTGCTGGACGATTACCTATTTCGTGAGGACAAGTACCGCGTTCCCGAAGGCTCTGCGGTGAAAGTATTTTATGAAGGCGTACCCGGAAATAACATGATGGAGACCATGACGGAGAGGCTGAAATTATTTTTCTGGTATGGAGAGTAGTTCATTGTCAGGGGGAGCAGGGAAATTTCGCAGGGATGTGGAAATAGTAATCAAGGCGGATGGCTGAAGATATTGCATTTGATAACCAAGAAAGGAGGCGCAGCGCATGGAACGGGATGCGGCCTCTTTTATTTCGTTTTTGGCCGGGCAACGGGGATTAAGTGAAGCAACGCGGGAGTCCTATGCGCGGGATCTCAAGCAGTACATAAGCTATTTGCAATCGAAGCAGATCAGCGATTATCGCCAAGTGACCCGTGCGGGCATCTTGCTCTATTTCGCTTACTTGAAAGATCTCGGCAAGGCGCCGGCAACGATTCAACGCGTGTCTGTCACCCTTCGCGCTTTCTTTCGGTATTTACTGCAGGAACGACGGATTGAGCAGGATCCCTTCATCATGCTGGAAATGCCCAAAGTCGAAAAAAAACCGCCGCAAACCCTCACCGTGGAGGAAACTGAACGGCTGCTGGAAGCCCCAAAGCCCGACACGCCGTTAGGTTTAAGGGACAAGGCCATGCTTGAGCTGCTCTATGCAACCGGCATCCGCGTATCCGAGCTGATCTCGCTGAACAAGGACGACGTGAACCTGGAGCTTCATTTTCTCCGCTGCACCGGGGAGCGGGGGAAGGAACGCATTCTTCCGTTTGGAGGAGTGACGGCGGAATGGCTTGATTTGTATTTAAGGGAAGGACGCAGCCATTTGATTCTGGATGAGAGGGAGAACCCGGCTCTTTTCCCGAACCGTCGGGGCGGGCGGATTAGCCGCCAAGGCTTCTGGAAGCTGATGAAGAAGTATGGCCAGGAAGCAGGGATTACGTCCGATATTACGCCGCATACGCTGCGCCATTCCTTCGCCGTTCATCTGCTGGAGCGGGGGGCGGACGTGAGATCGGTACAGGAGCTGCTGGGGCATTCTGATGCTTCCACGATTCAAATGTATGTAAGCCGTTCAAGGTCCAATCTGAAGACGGTCTACGACGCTTTTCATCCGCGGGCGATGCGGGAGTCTATGGCGCCGGAAGCCACACAAGAAGGGGACCCGAAGGATCGTCAGAATGGTTTTCCTTCTGGGAAGGGATAACTATAGCTGCATAGATTAAAGGAGTGATAGAAGATGGAAAATGGAAATCGTTTTAGAAAAATGACCGTCATCGTCCTCGACAGCGTGGGGATCGGCGAACTGCCAGACGCCAAAAAATTCGGTGACGAAGGTGCGCATACGCTGGGGCATATTTTGCAAACCGTACCGGGTACTAAGCTGCCTAACCTGCAAAAATTAGGACTGGGGAATATCGCGGAGCTGCCGAATCTGGATCCAGTGGACGAGCCGTTGGCTTACTTCGGTAAAATGGCTGAGATCTCTGCGGGCAAGGATACGATGACCGGCCACTGGGAGCTGATGGGTCTGAAGATCGAGACTCCGTTCCAAACATATCCCAATGGCTTCCCGCGTGATTTGATCGCTCGCTTCGAGCAGGAAACGGGGCGTAAAATCATCGGCAACAAGCCGGCTTCCGGTACGGAAATTTTGGTGGAGCTCGGGGAAGAGCATATGAAAACCGGAAGCTGGATCGTGTACACCTCGGCGGACAGCGTATTTCAAATTGCGGCCCATGAAGAGATTATCCCGCTGCCGGAGCTGTACCGGGCTTGCGAAATCGCTCGTCGGCTGACGCTTGAGCCGGAGCATTCCGTTGGGCGCGTAATCGCCCGTCCGTTTATCGGTCAACCGGGCAACTTCCAGCGCACGCCAAACCGCCACGATTATGCGGTAAAACCGCCGGAACCAACAGTACTAAACGCGTTGAAAAATGCCGGCAAGGAAGTGGTAGCCATCGGGAAGATTGGCGATATTTTCTCCGGGGAAGGGATTACCGCTTCGTATCCAACGAAGAGCAACCAGCATGGGATCGAAGAAACGCTGCAGCGGATCGGCCAGGATTTCACCGGCATGCTGTTCACGAACCTGGTGGATTTCGACTCCTTGTACGGCCATCGTCGCGACCCGCAGGGCTACGCCCGTGCGTTGGAGGAGTTTGATGCGGCGGTACCGGATTTGTTGAAAAATGTGGGTGAGAACGACTTGCTGATCATTACGGCCGACCACGGCAACGATCCGATTCATGCCGGAACGGACCATACCCGCGAATACGTGCCGTTGCTTGTTTACGGGCCAAGCCTGAAAAAGCCGGGCAGCCTGGGCATCCGGGCAACGTATGCCGATTTGGCCGCGACGATCGCCGACAATTTCGGGGTGCATGCAACCGAGCACGGAAAGAGCTTCTTACATGAACTCGTTTAAGAGTAGAAGTTCAACTGTCATCTATAGCTTGTGAACCAGGAGGATTTTGATATGACGACGACATTAAACATTGGCATGATCCGGGAGGCAGCGGATTATATCCGTTCCCGGTCGACGCTTACGCCAAAGGTAGGATTAATTCTGGGCTCTGGATTGGGCGTATTGGCTGATCATATTGAGGAGCCGGTCAGCATCAGCTACCGCGATATCCCGTTCTTTCCGCAGTCGACGGTAGAAGGCCACGCGGGTGAACTGTTGATCGGGACGGTGCAAGGCACGCCGGTCGTGCTGATGAAAGGCCGCTTCCACATGTACGAAGGATACGGGCCGGAAATGACTGCTTTCCCGGTACGGGTCATGAAGGAGCTGGGTGTTACAACGCTGCTGGTCACGAACGCGGCTGGTGGGGTGAACACGTCCTATGAGCCAGGGGATCTCATGCTGATCTCCGACCATCTGAATCTCACAGGCCGTAATCCGTTGGTAGGTCCAAACGACGAGGAGCTGGGACCGCGCTTCCCGGACATGTCCCAAGCGTACAGCCGCCGTCTGCGTGAGATCGCACGGAAGGTCGCTGCAAACAAAGGAGTGCCTCTGCAAGAGGGCGTCTATGCCGGCTTGCTGGGCCCAACCTATGAGACGCCTGCGGAAATCCGCATGCTGCGGACGCTTGGTGCTGACGCGGTAGGGATGTCCACCGTTTCGGAAACGATCGTCGCCCGCCATGCCGGCATCGAGGTGCTGGGGATTTCCTGCATCAGCAATATGGCGGCAGGTATTTTGGACCAGCCGTTGTCCCACCAGGAGGTTATGGAGACGACCGAGCGCGTGCGCGAGAAGTTTCTAAGCCTTGTATTGTCCATTATCCCGGAAATTGGCGAAGCTTAAGAAGAACGGAGGCAGGGAGCGATGAGAGCGGTAGATCTGATCCGTAAAAAAAGGGACGGCCAGGAGCTGACGAGCGAGGAAATTGGCTTTTTGGTCAAAGGGTACAGCGAGGGGCAGATCCCCGACTACCAAATGTCCGCATGGGCGATGGCCGTTTATTATCAAGGGATGAGCGCCCGGGAGACGGCCGACCTGACGATGGCGATGGCCGGTTCCGGGGATACGATTGACCTCGGCTCCATCCGTGGCATTAAGGTCGACAAGCATTCGACTGGCGGGGTTGGCGATAAAACAACCGTCGTATTGGGCCCGCTCGTGGCGGCTGCCGGCGTGCCGGTCGCGAAGATGTCCGGCCGGGGGCTGGGGCATACCGGCGGGACGATCGACAAGCTGGAAGCGATCTCGGGATTCTCTGTAGAGCTTACGAAGGAGCAATTTTTCCGCCAGGTGAACGAAATTGGCCTCGCGGTCGTCGGCCAAAGCGGCAATATGACACCAGCCGACAAGAAGCTGTATGCGCTGCGGGATGTCACCGCGACGGTGGATTCCATCCCGCTGATCGCCAGCAGCGTCATGAGCAAGAAGATCGCCGCCGGCGCAGATGCCATTGTGCTGGACGTCAAGACCGGCAGCGGCGCGTTCATGAAGACGCTGGAGGACTCGATCCGTCTGGCCAAGGCCATGGTTGATATCGGCACGCAGGTTGGCCGCCGCACGGTTGCCGTGATCAGCGACATGGACCAACCGCTCGGTCACGCGATCGGCAATGCGCTGGAGATCAAGGAAGCCGTCGCAACGCTGCGGGGGGAAGGCCCGGCCGATCTCGAGGAGGTCTGCCTGATCCTGGCGTCGCACATGCTGATTCTCGGCGGCAAGGCGTCGAGCGAGGAAGAGGCTAAAGCCATGCTGGTCGAACAGATCAACAGCGGGCAAGCGCTGGAGAAGCTGAAGCAAATGGTTGCGGCGCAAGGCGGAAACACGGAGCAGATCGACCATCCAGAGCTGCTGCCGGAAGCGGAGCTGAAGGTGGACGTGAAGGCGACCGCGGGCGGATTTGTTGAATCGATTCAGGCTGAGGAGATCGGCCTCGCCGCCATGATGCTTGGGGCGGGCCGGGAAACGAAGGAATCCGTCATCGACTTGGCTGCCGGCGTAGAGCTGCGCAAGAAAATCGGCGATCCGGTTGAGGCGGGCGAAACGCTGGCGGTGCTGCATCTGAACCGCAGCCATGAAGCAGGCCTCGCGGAGGCGGAGCGGCGCATTCTAAACGCTTACGGCATTTCCAGCACGAAGGTGCCGCGCCGGCCGCTGGTTTTTGCGCTGGTGACGCCGGACGGGATCAAGCGGTTCTGAGCGGTTCGGAATTTGCACCGGACAGCCGAAAGTTGCATGACGAAATAGCGGTATAAAATGGCCTTATTTTCGCTGAACGAAGGATTTATGGAGAAATAGAGGAATGGAATGGCCTTATTTTGGGCTGCAGACGATCAAACGGGGATATTTCCGCTTCCATCCGAAGAATAAGGGTAAAAAGTTCCTCTATTT
>NZ_JALXVO010000016.1:0-85691 GCF_025151705.1 Paenibacillus sp. p3-SID1389
AGCCATTGTTCTGCTTGCATCTGCGCTCGCCGTTTCTCATCATTCGAAACGGGCTGCCGCTTAAAAAACGAGCTGTTCTAAAATTCTGCAAATCTGCCCTTTTCTTCATCTATATAATACCATTTTCGAAAATCACCCCTTAACGACAGTGAAAATGCTATCGCTTCTTCTCTGAAACGGAATTATGCAAAACACTCACCTTAGGATGTTGAGCAAGCGCATACTGCCTGTAATCGGACATTTACGGCTGGACCAAATTAAACCTTTGCACGTTATTTCCTTCTTAACTGAACTCAGAAATGAAGGAAGCCGCCGTGACGGAAAAACTGGTTCTCTATCTACCGGTACGATTTATTATGTACATCGAGTGATGAAAAATGTTTTTAGTCGAGCCGTCGAGTGGTGAATCATCAAAACCAACCCTGTAGCAGATGTAAAGAGGCCCAAAGTTGAGCACAAACGAAGCCTGATTTACAGTGAGGATGAGGTTCGTCAACTGTTCAAAGCACTGGAGAAGGAACCGTATCATTGGCGCATGATGATTACCTTAGCCCTCACAACCGGTTTGCGCCACGGCGAACTCGTTGGTCTTGAATGGAAACATGTCGATCTGGAACAAGGGGTTATTCACGTTAAACAGAGCATCACCATGAACGTTCATGGTAAACCGATCATTAAAGAGCCAAAGACCAAACACTCGATTCGAAAAATCAGTCTATCGGATGCCGTTAATGCCGAACTCAAGGAGTACTACAACCATGCCAAACAAGAATGGAAAGCTCTTGCGAAAATCCATGATAATGAAAATCACTTCTTTGTGTTTTTCAACAATAAGGGCAACGCTTATTATCCGGAGAGCCCTTACTTGTGGTTCAGAGGTTTCCTTAAAAGACACAACCTCCGTTACATCCGATTTCATGATTTGCGCCAAACTTCGGCGACTTTGCTAATAAATCAAGGCGTACACGCTAAGATCATTTCAGAACGACTTGGCCATGCCAGTATAACAACTACCATGAATATTTACGGACATGTCCTTCAAAAGGCGGATAAAGAAGCGGCGAATAAGTTTGATGAAATTCTCCCATTAAAACATCAAAAGGACGCATAAAACCCCGAGCGAAACCGGACTGGAATCCGTTCGGGGTTTTTTTGATCCGAAGGACTATAACAGGTCAGATTTCTGAGGTCTTTTTTTGGGTTCCTTAGGCTCTTTTCCGGCCTTTTGCGATCAGTTTTAACACCAATTTACACCAACGCTGAAAATCGGCAGCTGTATTATCCCTTTCAGGTGTGCTGTTACACCATTGAAAACCTTGATTTACAAGGCATTCCCTATTCTGTTTCACTCCGTACAAGCAACGCTACCGACTCCACATGCACCGAATGCGGGAACATATCCACCGGCGTTACCTCCACGGTCCGGTAGCCGCCGTCCTCAAGGATGCGCAGGTCGCGAGCCAGAGTTGCGGGGTTGCACGATACGTAAACCACACGCTCGGGCTTCATTTTGATAATCGTGTCGAGCAGGTGCGGGTCGCAGCCTTTGCGGGGCGGGTCGACGACGATGACGTCGGCTTCGATCCCCTGCTCTTTCCAGGCTGGGATGACGTCTTCGGAGGCACCGACCTCAAAAGTGACATGGTTCATTCCGTTCAGCTTGGCGTTGACGCGAGCGTCTTCGATCGCCTCTTTGACAATCTCCACGCCGTACACCCGCTTCGCGTGTTGCGCCAGGAACAACGAGATCGTGCCGATGCCGCAGTAGGCGTCAATGACCGTCTCTTGACCGGTCAGACCGGCGTATTCGACCGTTTTGCCATAGAGAACTTCCGTCTGGATTGGGTTTACTTGGTAAAAAGAACGCGCCGAGATCGCAAACTTCACGTCCCCGATATAGTCATAGATCACTTCGCGGCCCCACAGGACGCGAGTTACGTCGCCGAAGATGACGTTCGTCTGCCGTGTGTTGACGTTCTGGCAGATGCTTACCACAGCCGGAAGCTCTTCGCGGATCGCCGCAATCCATTCGTCTTCACGGGGGATCCGATCGCCGTTTGTGACCAGCACCAGCATCATTTCGCCGGTGCGAAAGCCAACCTTTACGACGACGTGGCGAAGCAGGCCTTGGCCTGTCTCTTCGTCGTAGGCGGTGATGCCCAGGCGGCGGCCGATCGCTTTGACGCGGCTGATCACATCATCGTTGCTCTCGTGCTGGATGAGGCACGTCTCCATGTCGATGATGCGATGGCTGCCGCGGGCGTAGAAGCCGCCGACCAGTGCGCCGTCGATGACGCCGACGGGCACCTGCGCCTTGTTGCGGTAGCGCCAAGGCGCAGCCATGCCGATCGTCGGTCGCACGACGACGGCATGGTCGCCGCCCGGCGCGCCAGCTCCCGGCGCGCCCCCTGCCACGCGCAGCTTGCCGATGCGCTCCAGCACGTCGACGACGTGCTGACGCTTCCACGCGAGCTGCGCGTCATAGCTCAAGTGCTGCAGCTGGCAGCCGCCGCACTTGTCGTAGATCGGACAGGGCGCAGCCACCCTGTCCGGACTCGCCTCAACCACGTCAAGCAGCTTGGCATAGCCATACTGCTTCTTCGTCTTGAGCACCTTGACCCGGGCTTTCTCGCCCGGCAAGGCGCCAGCTGCAAACAGCGTGTAGCCCTCCACCCGGCCCACGCCTTCCCCGTCGTGGTTCATCCCGATGATGTCGATCACGACCTCATCATTCTTCACGACGGGAAGGCCGGCCATCGCGGCTTCATGCACGCTGCTCCCGGCACGCGCTGCAGGCCGCGCGCTGGCAGGTCGTTCCGCAGCCGCAGCCACAGCCGCACGCTCCCGAGATGGAAGGCTCCCGGAAGCTTCCCCTCGCCCGCCAGGGTTGCCTTTCGCACCGCCGGCTATTTTTTGTCCTTGTCCTCGGGCTCCACCTGTCCGTCCCCCGCCAGGACGTCGATTGTTACTCCGTTGTTTCTTCATCACTTTCTCCTTCTATGTTCAACTGAACCGGTTACTCCAACATGGCTTTATCTAACACAGTTCAAACTATATACTTTAGTCCAATACTTTCTATATACTTTAATCCTATAATCTAAATCCTCGCCATTAAGGGAAGAACGTCCATTCGACGTCAATGCATCTAATCCAGCCCATCGATAAAACAACTAACGGTAAATCCTCCATCTAATTTACCCCGTTTGGCCCAATTTCGCAAAATTAACTGGAAATCCTACAGCTAATTTGGCCCATTTTCCCCGTTTTCAGCTAAACTCGCGAAATTAACTGTACTTTTTCCAGCTAATTCTCGCAAAACCGCAGTTACTTAAAAAATAACGGTAGAATTTCCACTTAATTCACTTCGAATCCCATACCTTCCAACACCATACATTCCGAACGAACTCTATACATTTCGAACACCATACGTTTCGAACCACCGCCACACCACACCTGCCCCAACCAAGCCAAATCCCCCGCCAACCCGGCGGGGGATCCTCGCAACCTAGGCTTCCTGATGGTGTGCCTCAGGCTATCCTCTGCTTTGCTCTCTTGCATCCATCACTCAAGGACGGACATCCAAAATTCCGTACTCAAGGTGCCTCGATCTAGATCGATTGCATCCGCTCTGATTCAGCTACAACTGCCGTAATCTGACGAACACAGCTGCACCTATCTCAATCACGCCTAAATCAGCCGCAATCTCCATCCGTCCGCCCTAGCACCATCCACCTCATTTACCCTCAAGCAAAAATCTGCAAATGCTGCGGCAAAACCTCGAATACGCCTGGCAATTCGCCGCCCAGCTCGCCGTCGAGATTGAGCAGCACGCGGCCGGGCGAAGTGACTTCCATGCGCCGCGTCTTGAAGTGGACGACGTGCGAGTCGCCTAAATGATCGCCGCGCAGCGCCATCGTGACCAGGCGGATAAATTCCGCCAGGTTGCACTTCTTGAGCGCGATCACATCGAGCAGCCCGTCGTCGATCCGTGCGTCCGGCGCCAGCTTCTCGAAGCCGCCAACCGAGTTGCTGTTGGCGATCAGGAATAGCATGAACTCGCCTTCCATGACCTCGTGCCCTTCCGCATCGATAATCAGCTTGGTGGGCGACAGACTGGCCATTTTCTCGATACCCTTCATGTAGTAGGCCAGCTGCCCGATCAGCGTCTTGAGCCGGCTTGGCACCTCATACGTCAGCTCGGTTAACTTGCCGCCGCCGGCGATATTGATGAAATGCCGGCCGTTCACCTTGCCGATATCGATGGGTCTTGTTTTATTCTCAATGACCAGGTCGCAATAATCCTCCCAACGCCGAGGGATTCCCATCGCACGGGCAAAATCGTTCGTCGTACCGAGCGGGAACACCCCCAGCGGGGGCAAATCACTCTTCCCGGCCATGCCGTTCACAACCTCATTCAGCGTCCCGTCGCCGCCGGCCGCAATAATGATGTCGTATCCGCGTTCGACCGCCAAAGCCGCCTCGCGCGTCGCATCGCCTTCCCCGGTCGTCGCATGACACGACGTCTCGATGCCGCCCTGGTCCAGACGCTCCAGCACGTCCGGCAGAAGGCGGCGCATCTCTTCTCTTCCCGAGGTTGGATTATAAATCAACCTAGCTCTTTTCATTTTCCAAACGCCACCTGAACTCAAAATGTCAACATATCACTGATCCCATTATATTCAATATTTGTTGCGACATCCAGCGAGCCATCAAAGGGTGGGGCAGCAACGCCTCTCCCGAATAGCGATGAGCCAGCCCATTCAACCGCTCAGGAATCGTGACTTTGGTAAAATATCCGGCGCTCAGGAAAAGAGGAGCCACAATGACGTCCATCCCCCGCTGCTCTGACCAATAACGTACTTTGGCAGATACGCTGTCCGGATTCAGGAGCGCGTAATCGGCCCCGCCCGCAAGTCCGGCAAGCTCCGCGCACTGCGCCGCCAGCGAGGCGATCCCGCGTTCCCACCGTTGCAAGAACCCGGGGTGGCTGCTGCCGTGCCCGACGAGAAGCAGCACCTCACGCTCCGGCCGCACCGACAGCCCCTTCACTTTGTCCCACACCATCTCGGCGACCAGCGGACCATCATCGATGGGATCGCCAAAAAACACCCGAGCGGAAACCCGAAAACGTTCCAGGTCAGTTTCCTTCTCCGGTGTATCTTTGACCCCAAGGGCATAGGCGATTTCGTCGATATGAGTACTTCCCGAGGACACGAACAAGGGAATGACGATGATGTCCGTCACTCCCTGGGCTTCCAGCTGATCGATGCCGTCCTGGATCAGGCGGCCTTCCACCGTTTCGAGGAAAGCACAGGCGAGCGGAAGCCCGGCGGGCAAATCGTCCGCCGCTTCCGCCACCGCCGCTTCCACGAGGGCTACCCAATGCTCATCTGGGGAGCCGTGGCTGATGACAAGCACACCCGGTTTCTTGGAGTCCCCCATTTGGAGCACCTCCCGGCCATCTTCCGGCAACCTCATCGACCTTGCCTTCATTTCGTCTGTCATACGCTTAGCGACCTAAACGGTCCAGCGCCATTTTGTAGCCGTCGTTACCGTAATTTAGGCAGCGCTTCACCCGGGATATTGTCGCCGTGCTGGCTCCGGTTTCTGCTTCAATCTGGTTGTATGTGTTGCCTTTGCCCAACATTCGGGCGACTTCCAGCCGTTGCGACAAAGACTGAATTTCGTTAACGGTGCACAGGTCATCAAAAAAGATGTAACATTCCTCGATGTTCTTTAACGTTAAGATGGCTTCAAATAATTGATCAATCGTTTTGTCATTTAATTTCTTCAGCTGCACTGAATTATCATCCCCTACCGTTACTGTAACCACACCCCCATTGTACCCGAGGGGCGTACTCCTTTTCAAGCATTAACGATTTCACGCATCACAGAAAGAACGCCCAAATTCCGCGAACGCCCACCAGAACCGGGACATTCGTCCATACGCAAGGCAGGGCGGGCACATACAGTATAGTAATACAAACGCCTAGCCAGGGATCATCACGCCGATCAGACCATCCGCGCGTGTCCCATTCGGCGTATGTCAATTCGCTCCTAGGTCTTGTCTCGGGAGGGCGGACAAGAAGGAAACGGGCCTTACGGTCAGCCTGCCCGGGCAAAATATCCGAAAAGGAAAGTGATACCCATGCCTCATAACTATGATTCCCGCCAAGGTCCGGTGCCCCCGTTCCATCCGTACACCCATAATTACCCGGGGGTGAATCCGTACGAAATTAAAGCGGTGGCTTCCTCACTGGTTCCCTATTCTCCGCCGACACCCACACCGACCCAGGCGCCGACTCCCACCCCGGTTGTCACAACCACGCCAAAGGCCGGCGGCCTGTCGCTGCCCAGCTTAAGCGACCTAAAAGGCATCGTCGACCGCATGGGTGGGATCGACGGCATCTTGGCGACGATGGGCCAGGTGCAGAAGGTGATGCAAACCGTACAGCAATTCGCCCCGATGGCGAAGCTGCTCACCTCGCTCTTGCCCGGCGGCAAAGGCAGGGCGGGCAGCAGTGTCGGCCGGATGGACGATTACCGCCCGCGCCGCCGTAAAACCAATCGCAAGAAAAGCGGCAGCCGCACCGGCTCCGGCCGCAGCGGAAAACGCTCATCGACCGGCAAATCCGGCAAGTCGGTCAAATCGGGAAAACGCCGCCGTTAATCCGGCGGCGGCTTTACTTTTACCGAGCTCTCCGGTGCTCACTTAAACCAACCGCGCTGCCTGAACCAAAGGATCATCCAACCGCCCAGCGCCGCCATTAGTCCGATCACCGCAAAATACCCGTATTCCCAATTCAATTCGGGCATGTTCACGAAGTTCATTCCATAAATGCCAGCGATTAGCGTCAGCGGCATAAAGACGGTGGTGATAACCGTCAGCGTCTTCATGATCCCGTTCATCCGATTGGAATTCAGCGAAATATAAGAGTCGCGCAAATCGGCGGTCATTTCCCGGTCAGCCTCGATCATCTCCGACAACTTAAGTAGATGGTCGTAAATATCCGCGTAATAAGCGCGCGGCTCTTTATCGCCTTGGACATGCTGTGAGTTCAAGATGCGGTACATGAGATCGCGCATCGGCACGATCGTCCGCCGCAGCTTCAGCAGCCGGCTGCGCAGGTCAAACACCTGGTTCATCAACTCCTCCACCGATTCGCTGCTTCCTTTGCCCTCCAACTCATTCAGATCATCTTCAATCGCATACACACAAGGAAAATAATGATCCACCAGGCTGTCGATCACCATGTAAGCCGCCGAATACGGCCCGTGAACCCACACCTTGCGCTCATGGGCCCGCTTCAGCATATTGCTCCACGCTTCATCCAATTCATCCAGCTGGCGCTGGTGGAACGAAACTAAGTACTCGTCCCCGATAAACAGATCCACTTCCACCGTCTCCAGCGTTCTTTCATCAATCGCATGAAGCACCAGAAATTGAAAATCGTCGTAATAGTCCATTTTCGGCCGTTGCAAAATATGCAAGCAATCCTCAATCGCCAGCGGATGGAAATGGAAGAAGCTCGACAGCAGCTCCGTCTCCTCCGGTGTTGGGGTATCCAGATCGACCCAGGTCCAGACGAACTGCTGATTATGAATCTGCTCCAGCGGAAATCCCTCCACCGTCTGGTGATCTCTCATCATGCCCATCGTTCTGATCATGCCGAACCTCCCAAAAAAAGCCAATCCTCAGCAGATTGGCTTACTCGAATTTCATCCTTAGAACAACAATTTATAGATCAGCCCGGCCATCACAAACACGATCGGAATCGTAATTACCCAGGCAATGACGATCCGCCCGGCCATCGACCAACGTACGGCGGAGAAACGTTTGGCTGCGCCTACGCCGAGGATGGACGAGGTGATGGCATGCGTCGTGCTGACGGGCAAATGAAACAACGTGGCCCCGAAAATAACCGATGCAGCGGAAAGATCCGCGGCGAAACCGTTGATCGGCTCGATTTTGAAGATCTTCGTACCCATCGTCTTGATGATTTTATAACCGCCAACCGATGTCCCGAGCGCCATCGCCGTCGCTGCGGCCAGTTTAACCCACAGCGGCACTTCCATATGATCTTGGAAGTCTGCCGTCACCAAGGCGAACGTAATAATCCCCATCGCTTTCTGGGCATCATTGGTGCCGTGCGTGAAGCTTTGGATCGCTGCAGTCACGATTTGCAACGACCGGAAGCCTTTATTGACGGTATGCGGACTACGCCGGGCAAAGATCCATCTCAAGATGGTCATGACGATGTAACCAATCACAAAAGCGATGATTGGGGAGAACACCAATCCCTCTACAATCGTCGTAAATCCGCCCCAGTTCAGCTTGTCCGGTCCAGCCCCCATGTACACCGCCCCGGCCAGGGAACCAATCAGTGCATGGGAAGAAGACGACGGAATGCCAAACCACCAGGTAATGAGGTTCCAGATAATTGCCGACAACAGCGTGGCGACCAGCACTTCCAGACCGTTATCCAGCTTCGCCGGATCGGCGACACTACCCCCAATTGTTTTCGCGACGCCCGTAAACATGATAGCACCTAAGAAGTTCATGACCGCTGCCATCATGATCGCAGTACGCGGCTTCATCGCGCGTGTTGATACCGAGGTCGCAATCGCATTGGCTGTATCATGAAACCCGTTAATGAAGTCGAACGCCAACGCCAGTATGATAACGATAAGCATAATCATTAAACTCGTATCCATAGCATTTTTGCACAGATGGCTATCTCTCTATATAAATCCGCGCAATTCCAACCTCCCGAAAATCAAATATAAAGTGAAGTTTCTTAAGAATTACGCATGATGATGGATTCCAGCATGTTGGCAACCTTCTCGGCAGCGTCGGTTGTCGTCTCCAGCCGCTCATAGATCTCTTTCTTCTTGATCAGTTCGATCGGATCGGTCACCTTCATGAACAGCTCCTTGATGCAAATCCGCAGCAGTTCATCGCCTTGATTCTCCAGGTCGTTAAGACGAATCGTGTATTCGCGGATTGCGAGCAATTTTTTCTGGGACAGCAAATGAATCGCCTTTTGGATCTCATAGGCCGAGTTGCGTAAAATTTCGGCAAAGCGAGCGATATATTCGTCCGGCCCGTTCAAATTGTACATAAAAAAACGGGATGTCGTAGCTTCCAAACCGTCGATCACATCGTCGAGGGCGGTAATCAGATGCATAATGTCGTCACGCTCGATGGGCGTAATAAACGTTTTGTTCAATTCCACGATGATTTTATGGGTGTAACCATCACATTGGGATTCGAACTCCTTCATCTTCTTGGCGAAGGCTTCAACGTCCCTGAAGTCCGCGACCTGCTGGGCGAAATAGTCCGCCGAATGCACGATCGTATCTGCCATATCCTCTAACGTCTGGAAAAAGATATCTTTCTTCTTCAGTCGCATCAGTATCCCCTTTTCTCTCCATAAGGTAGTTCTTGTGGTTGATGTTTTTACACAACCTTGAATATCTTATCACAACTGCATCACAGATAGGAAATATTGTCGCAAACATTTCACCTTCATGCGCTTATATTTCCCCTTATTCTCCCAGAGTTATCCTTTAATCGCCCTGGAAATACAAAATCTGCCTTTCTTCTCCTTTACTCTGCCTTTACATGACTGGCGAAATCCGGCGTATTGGGGACGATATGAATAAAGGTTTGGCCCGGCACCATAGGGATCTCCGCGTTATCCTTAATGAACCGGATCATATCGCCTTCCTTGCGGATCCAGTTGGCCTGAATGACTTTGCCTTGCTGGAACAATATCGCTTCACCGCCCAGCTCCAGTCCTACTTCCAGACGGCCGACATCGTCCAGCACCCGGTGGTCTGCCCCCATAACGACGACATTCGCAGCGGTTAATGGATCGCCCGTCTCCAGATCGGTGTGAGGCTCGCCATTGATGAACCGCTTGTAAAGCCCGGACGCCGCATCATATTCGTAACCCACCCGGTAGCTGTCCAGTTGAAACTTAATCTCCACGTGATTTGCGGTCTCCAGGGAATCCGAATGTTCATTTTCCTTATAAAAAAGATACCCCGGCACCGCCGTATCCTCCGTGGCATACCCGCGCTTCGCGGCGCCTTCCAGCAGCTTCTCTACGTTGGAATACAAATTGTGCGGAGCCTTCCGGGACTTGTCCCGCCAGAAATAAGCGCCGGCGTTTGTGATCTCGTCCAGATCCTCTTTATGCTGTCTTTGCAGGATCGCAAACGCTTCGTTGCTCGCCCCGGCATGCACCAACACCCCGTGGTAGCTCTCGCCCAAATCGATCATGTACGGGCGAATGCTGCGAATCGGGCCGATCTTGGCATTGTCCGCTTGACTGTGGAAGATGGATACAAGCCGCGTGACTCCGCCTTCCGCCAACACCTCGTATACAACATCGGCATCGATTAACCCCGATTGCGGGCGGGCTGCCGGCGCATTGTTAATCATAATGGCAAGCGGTCTGCGGGTCAGCGGCTCCTCGAGCGGCAATCCCGTCAACGGAGCCGTATAGGCAGGCGCCGCCGGTTCGGGCTCAGCAGTGTCCTCCGGGGTCTCCGTCTGTTGCGGCGGAGCGATGTTATCCGCAGGCGTGGCCGTCTCCTCGACCTTCCCGCAAGCGGAGAGCATAACGATAAGCAAGAATAAGAGCAGCAGCCAACTTAACTTCAATGATTTCAAAGGCATGTCCTCCGTCAAAATTCTTAAGTTTTTTACATTATACGTTGAATTCCTCTTTCGGGGGAAGCCGGAACAAAAGCAAACCTCTCAGCGAACCCCATATTTCATTCTAATTCTGAATTGGGTGTTTAAAATACAGTTCTTCATATGAATACTACAGGAGAGGAGAGATTATCCACGGGATCAAACGAACCTTGTCGCCGCATCCATGTATAAGGAGATGAAGAGATGATCGTAAAATGGTTAAGGGAGAGCATCGTTGCCTCTTGGCTGCTCTTGCTGTTCAGACTATATGTAGGTTACGAGTGGCTAACCTCCGGTTGGAGCAAAGTAACCGGCGGGTTTAATGCCGCTGGATTTCTGACGGGCGCTTTGGCGAAGACCAGCGGCGAACACCCCGCTGTGCAAAGCTGGTGGGCTTCCTTCCTCGAAAATTTTGCCGTGCCCAACGTCGGTTTGTTTAATATCCTTGTCCCTTACGGCGAGGTACTTGTCGGTCTGGGCCTGATCCTGGGCGGCTTCACTTGGCTGGCTGCCTTCTTTGGCATGGTCATGAACTTTGCCTTCTTGTTCTCAGGGACCGTAAGCACGAACCCGCAGTTGCTGCTGCTCCAAATCTTTATCGTTGTCGCCGGCACGAACGCCGGGCGGATCGGATTGGACTACTTCATCCAGCCTTACTTCCGCAACCGCTATGGACGGCGGCGTTAACCAGTCCCATCCCGAGAAAAAAAGCGCAGAACCCCAATTCCCAATTCTTGAGGTTCTGCGCTTATTTATATGGATCGGTCGTTGTGTACCGGGATCACCGCCCGGTCAACAACCGCCGAACTTCCAGCAGTTTAAGCTAAGGCTGCCGTATTGATAATCCTGAAACAATTTCACAGCATGGCGTTCATCGTCTGCCGCCCCCATGGCGTAGAAGAGCGGAACAAAATGCTCCCGTCCGTACGAAGGAATCGCCATCCGGACATGCGGTGCTTTGCGGTCATAATCAAAGAGCTGCCGCAAGTCCCAGTTCTCCAGCTGCTCTCCGATCCAATCGTCGAATTCCACGGCCCACGCAGCCGGCTCTCGTCCTTCCCAATCGAGCAAGCGAAGATTATGAACAAGTCCGCCGCTGCCGATCACAAGGACGTTCCGCTGCCGCAGCTCCGTGAGCATTTTGCCGATGGCATACTGCTCTTCAGGCTCGCGTTTGGCGTCCACAGACAAGGCTACGACAGGGATATCAGCAGACGGAAACATCAGCCGCAGCACAACCCAGGCTCCATGGTCCAGACCTCTGCCTGTCGAAGTTTTGTAAGGCAGATTGTGCGCTCGGAAAATCGCTTCGATTTCTTCACTAAGCTCGGGACTGCCCGGCGCCGGATACTCGATCGCGTACATCTCTTCCGGGAAGCCGTAGAAATCGTGCATCGTCATATGCTTCGTATCCGTCGAGACCCATTGATCCGGAGCATCCCAGTGCGCCGAGAAGATCACAATGGCATCGGGCGGTTCCAGCATTTCTTGACCCAAGCGGTGAAGAAAATCCGTATATGCGTTCTTCTCAATCGCTAATGTAGGCGATCCGTGTGCAATAAACAATGCAGGCTGAGACATCTCCCAAACCTCCCTACGCCAAAAAAATGGTTACACCTTCATTGTATCCATCCCCGAAGGATTTTACCAGTTTTTGTACGTCTGGGTTTGACGGTGCCTCCTACTCATGTCCTTAAATCATCCAATGCTGCCACTCGGTCTGCAGGGCTTCCAACCCTCCGAGCCATTCCTTAGTCTTCCGGATGACCTGTTGCTGATGGTCACCGGACGAGAACGTGTGACTGCCTTGGAAAATAATCTCCTTATCGCAGCGCCCCTCTGGACGCATCCAGAACACCTTCTGATATAAGAAAGCATAGTCCGCCGGAATAATATCGTCTGAGGTTCCATGAACAACCAGTACGTCACCGGAAAATTTAACGGCTTCCTGGAACGGTTGATATTCGCCCAGCGAATCAAAAAATTTCGGCGTCAGTCCGTAGCCCAAATAGTCAGCGCTCCCTTGCTTTACCGCCCGGTCATATAGATCGCGTCCGGTGATTTTGACAATATCGCTGAACGGGTAGCCAACCGCCGACCATAAGACAAGGTTCTTTACGCGTCGGTCACGGATGGCGGTTAGGAGGGCAATCAAACTGCCAAGGCTGTGTCCAAGCAGCGATACCCGCGTCGGGTCAACGTCAAACGCGCTCAGGCCATAATCCAGCACCGAACGGGTCTGGGCGATCATCGACTCTACGCCATGGTCACCGTAAGAACCGCTGCTCTCGCCGCATCCGAGATAGTCGAAGCGAAGCACGAGGAAGCCGTCTGCTGCAAGCTCCCTTGCAGTCTTGACGAATAGACGGTCAACGCCGATACGGCTGCCTACAAATCCGTGGCAGATGACGACCAAGGGAGCGCGTTGGCAGCGCCCCCCTTGTTTGTTCTCGGCCGGGTAATGTATGCTGGCCGCAAGCTGTTCTTCTCCATGATTGATCACAATCTGTCTTTCCATAACCCGTCTCCTCCCCGTATTCCGGCAATGATATATACTTTAAATCCGATAAGTTTAATATGATTTTGTTTGAACTTATCTTAGCATTACCCGAGCCGGGGTGTCAATCGGATCGCTGAAGAATCGCAAGAAACTCACTTATTCATAGGACTGGCGGAAGTACGCATGGGTGGTAACCCGGCCCTCCCACTCTTTCATAAACCGATGATTCCCCAGATCACCTTCGTCACACGCCTCGTCATCCCCGCACAACATGCCGCTTTCCTCATCGCTCTCATTGGTTACGACTTCTTCCAGGCTTCCCCGAGAGTTGCTGTTCAGCAAATACCTCCGGGTCAGCTCCGATTCATATTTTCCCACTGGCTCTGCCTCCCGCAACTTTAGTGTGATTGTGTGCAGACCGCCTTGTCGCCATCAAATCGATTTTCAGCCTGATTGCCGGCGCCTGCCGTTTTGCTTATAGAGTAGTTTTTGGAGGGAGGGACGCTTTTTATTCCTTGTTCAAGGAATGTTCATGATCCATTAGTTCTGTTCCGCTTCCACTTCTGCCGTGCCTCGGTCCCTTGCGAATGGGACAAACTATGAAGTATACTACGGAAGAAACTGGGAGGAGAGATACAACCATGTACATCCACGAAATGATCGGCGAAACGAAACGGCTACGACAACAAATGACGCCGGAGAACGAAGCATATTTCGGGGAAATGGTCTTGTACTTCCGTTCCGGCTCCAGCTCGCTTAGTGAAGCCAAAGGGGAAGAACTCCTGCTGGACATCGCCCGGCAAATCATCAAAAATCAAGCCAAAGGCATCTCGGCGGCAGAACGCTTCGGCCCCGATCCGAAGGCTTATTGTGCGGAGCTGGCGGAGGACGTAAAGGCACGGAAGCCCCGGACGCTGAAGGACAAAATCAAATATTATACGATGATCCCCTGGGTAGCTTTGACCTGGGTCTTCTTTATTTATATGATCACCGGTTTCTTCAGCAAATGGTTTGGCGGGGAGCTCGAATATACACAGATCAGCACCTCCTCGCTGTTGATCATCGCCGTACTGTCTATCGTGCTGATTGAGCTGGTCACTCGCTTCCTCGGCAATAGCTCCAAAGCCGTCGAAGGCCAGAAGGCCGCCGGAGGTGGAAGACCGGCAGGACCAGGAGCAAAACCAGGAATGCAGTCCAACTCAGGACCGCGCGGCTTTAATCTTCGTGCGTTCGGCACTTACATCGCCGTTGCCGCCGTGTTGATCATTGTTGGCACCGTATTAAACCGAATTATGCCGGCATTTACCGTTTCGCCTTGGGACAGCCTGATCTTGTTTGCCGTGGGACTGGCTGGGCAAATTTTCTTTTTTGGTCGCCGCTCGAAGAATTAAGCAGAAAAACCACAGAAGCCGCATCCCCCAAACGATCAAGAGGATGCGGCTTTTGCGGTTTATTTTTACATAAGGAGATCAAATCTCGATCCGTTTCTTCAGCAAATACGTTATCGCGTAAAACATCAAAGCCGCTACGACCACTTCAAGCAAGAACGGCCCAAGCGGAAGCAGATTCACCGATTCACTCGCCACTGCACCGTTCTCCTCGGCCATCCCGATATGAATGATTCCGAAGTTCGCAAAGGTACTATTCGTATCTCGAAAGATCAGGCTTTCCACCCAAGACAACCCGTTCTGAATGACAAAAAAGGAAATGATGCCGACCCACATCCCGGCTTTGCCCCGGATGCTGACGCTGGCGCCAATCGTGATCGCCATAAAGACCGTTAGCACCAGCAGCGTATACACCCAAATGATGGTCAGGATGACGAACAGAGTGTTTTGGAGCCCGTTCGTCTCAATTTGAATAATGTTGATCGGTACCTGGGCGATCCGAAAATAGATCGCAGCATGAACCACGACAATCACCGCGATGATCAGCGCCACGAGCCAACTGAATACCAGGCAAGACAGGATCGTCCATACCGGATGCAGCGGGAGCAGACGGCGATGATAGGCTTTGATATTGTAGGCAAATGTTTTGCAGGACTGCACGACCATAATGATAGCAGCGGTAAAATAAAGAACGGTGGTTAAGCCAAAGATCGTCTCCGCATCCCAATGGCGAAGGTTGCCTGTGATCGACAGCAGTCCTTGCACGATGACCAGGATCGCAGCCAGCCCCAGCACGGTATTGGCATTTTGTTTGATATCGTACTTCAGCAGCTTTCTCATTTACGCGAACACCTCTCTGAACATGTCATCGACGCTCTTGCCATAGCGAATCCGCAGGTTCTCCACTTCCTCCTGCATGACAACCTCGCCGCTGCGGATAAAGATTACCTCATCGAAAATCCGCTCAATATCCGAAACCAGATGGGTAGAGATGACGAGGCTGCTCTCTTCGTTGTAAAATTCCACGATCGCATCCAAAATTTTGGTCCGGGCCACCGGGTCCACCCCGCCGATCGGCTCGTCAAGCAGATACAGCTTGGCATTTCTCGATAACGTTAACGTCAGTTGAAGCCGTTCGTTCATGCCCTTCGACAGGGAGCTGATTTTGTCCTTCTCATTCAGATTCATAAAGTCCAGCATCGTGCCGGCCTTCTCCTCATCGAAATCTGGGTAGAAATCGCGGTAAAATCCAATTGCATCCCGCACCTTCATCCACGACTCCGTTAATGGACGATCGGGCATGAAGGAAACCAACGATCTCGTCGTTAGTCCCACCGGCGTTCCGTCCACCGACACCTTGCCTCCGGAAGGATGAATCAGGCCGGCGGCGATTTTCATCAGTGTGCTTTTGCCGCTGCCATTCGTGCCTAGCAGGCCAACGATCTTTCCTTTGCCGACGCTGAAGGACACGCCATGCAATGCCTTTTTGCTGCCGTACGATTTTGATAGGCCTTGTACTTCCAGTAGCGGTTTCATTGATGGTTGCCCTCCTTTAGCGTCGCTCATCCGTCTTTATGGCGTCGGCGACAAGCGCCGCAATATCCTCGTTGCTAAAGCCCAGCTCCTGCATGCCTCCGATAAAACGATCCAGCAGCTCACCGGCCATTTCTTTTTTGATGGTCATAATTTTCGTTTCCTCGCTTGTCACGTATCTTCCGAGTCCGCGTTTCGTTTCCACGATGGCTTCACGCTCCAATTCCTGAAAAGTCCGCTGCACGGTATTCGGATTAATTTGCAGCTCGGCCGCAAGCTCGCGTACCGACGGAATTTTGTCGCCGGCCTTCAATCGGCCAGTGACGATTTCCCTTTTTAAATAATTCATAATTTGTAGATAGATCGGCAGATTATTATCGAATTCGATGCTCACGTTCCTTGGCTCCTTTCCGCCGTGTGCCGCCGGTAGTGATTCTACCGGTCAAGCAACATCCCGTTTTTTAAACGTAACAAAGCTTACTGCAAGAAACAAGATCAAATAGGCGGCGATCACCACGGAGGAGAAGGTTAACGTCATGCCCGGCATCGGCGGATTCCCGTTTAGGTATACCGTTAAATCGGCGTTGGCGAAGATGAGATACTTGGCGAAGGCGTATCTCGAAAGCAAGGCCACCACCAGTTCCTCCAGCACAACAATGAACATGCCGATCCCAATTGTCGCTCCTGTCGAACGAGTCAGAATGCTTACTAGAAAAGTGATCGTAACGTAAACAACGGTATAAATGAACTGATACAAGGCGCTGGTTAGAACTTCGCTCCAGCCGATTCCCTGCACGCTGGCAGATCCGAATCCGTAGATCAGCCCGCCGCCCAACAGGGCAACCGCCAGTGAAAAGACGAAGAGAGACATCGTGAACAGCAGCACAGCCACGTATTTAGAGGCCAAGATACGGCTGCGACTTTGCGAGCGGATCAGCAGCAGCTTGATCGTCCCCAGACTGTGCTCCTTCGCCACAATCCCTGCGGTACAAATAATGACCAGCAAGGTCATCATTTGACCTAAGCCGTTTCGGGACATGGCCATTAACGCAAAATCCAGGAACCCTACCGACTGCTGCGAGAAAGTGTGCATCATGTACAGCATCCCGGCAATCGACGCGGCGATCAGCGTATAAGGGACGATAAAGCTGTCCTTCTTGGACATCTTAAGCCATTCGTTCACAACAAGCGGTGTAAATTTACGCAATTTGGTTTCCTCCCGTCCATTTCAAGAATTCGTCTTCCAACGATTGCTTAACTTCTTCGATCCGGTAGATGGCGATCCCTTCGCTGCCCAGCGCGCCAACGACGCGTGGGATATAGCTGTCGCGTACGGCGACCGTCACTTCGCCCCGTTCCGGAGACATCCCCAGCAGGCGGATTTCTTCCATCCGGATGAGTCGGGCTTTCGCCGCTTCGGCATCGCTGACCCGGAACGTCACGTTCACCCGTTCCTCGGTTTTCTCTGCCGCCTCACCTAGGGCGCGTTCGGTCACGAACTTCCCTTCCTGAATGACGACCACGCGGCTGCACATCAGCTCCATTTCGGCCAGCAAATGGCTGGAGACCAGCACAGCAATCCCTTCCTCGGCCGCAACGCGCTTCAGATAGTCGCGCATTTCCCGAATCCCGGCCGGATCCAGCCCGTTGGTCGGCTCATCGAGAATCAGAATCGACGGCCGATGCAATAAAGCCTGCGCGATGCCCAGGCGCTGACGCATGCCTAGCGAGTACGCTTTTACACGTTTTTTCATCGCCTTCTCCAAGCCTACCAGCCGGGTGACCTCCTGAATCCGCTCCTCCGTAATCCCTTCGCTCATTCGCGCGTACTGCTTCAGATTGTCATATCCGGTCATGTACGGGTAAAACTCCGGATTCTCAATAATCGCGCCAACGTGGGCGATCGCTTGGGTGAAATGATTCCGGATACTAAATCCTTTGACCTGGACATCGCCCTCCGTCATTCCGATCAGACCCACGATCATCCGAATCGTGGTCGTCTTCCCTGCACCGTTAGGTCCGAGCAGACCCACGATTTCTCCCCGTCGAATTTCGAAAGACAGCTTATCAACAATCCGTTTGCTGCCAATCGCCTTCGTCACCTGTTGTACCGACAAGACGACCGGCTCTTGTCCCTGCTCTTGTCCCTGCAATTTCGCCGCATCCGCTCCCATGCCTTGAGCAGTATTTCCAATCGATTGTTGTTGCACGTTCCTTCACTCCTTTATTTGATCGATGATCGCAAATGCGATACTGAAATGCTTTGCTTGTGTCTGAATCTGATGATGTGTAACGTGTTCGATTCCATGGTTTCGATATCGTTGTATCGGTGTGATAGTTAAATAGTACACTAGGATATTAGTATTGTCAACAAGGACGGAATCATATTTTTTCGACATTCAACGCTAACGGAACGTAGCGACGTTATTTACAATTTCCCGCGGTACTTCCCGAGCTAACGGAACGAAGAGGCCTTATTAAGCGAAAAAGAGCCCTGTGAAACGATGATCCGTTCAAATAGCGCACCTGAGTTCCGTTAGAAACCGATGAGTACCTTGTGACTTTGGAATAAGGTCAGTACGTTCCGTTACCGCGTCGGTCACCGGCTCGCTCCTCGTCTTCCCCCGCTCGAACCCGGCCCGGACAACCAACCCGGACACCGGCTGGGATCCGAACCCGACCTGTTCCCGTGCCTTGGCCCAACCTGACCTATTCTTGAACCGAGGCCCGACCATCCCGTTCCCAATCCATACTTCGCCCCTTCCCGCTCAAACTTCCATGCATATCAAAAAGCCCTCCTCGACCAAAGTCGAAGAGGGCTGCTCGCCTCTATATAAGGTTTTCACTTCCAGCTTAAATCAGTAAATTAAACAAATTCAAATCCCGATTCAGCTCGGTATATACGATGCCTTTCGCAGACATACGTCCGATCAACGGTTCGTAATCGGCTTTGTCGCTCAGCTCGATGCCAACCAAAGCCGGGCCGTTCTCTTTGTTATGCTTCTTCGTGTACTCGAACCGCGTGATGTCATCGTTTGGCCCCAGCACCTCTTCCAAGAATTCGCGAAGCGCTCCGGCCCGCTGCGGGAAATTAATCAAGAAATAGTGCTTCAGCCCTTCATAGATCAGTGACCGTTCCTTCATTTCCTGCATCCGGTCGATGTCGTTGTTACCGCCGCTGATGACACAGACCACCGTCTTCCCGCGGATTTGGTCACGGTACATATCGAGTGCCGAGACTGGCAACGCCCCTGCTGGTTCTACAACGATGGCACTATCGTTGTAGAGCTCCAAAATCGTCGTACATGCCTTGCCTTCCGGAACCTGAACGATGTCGTCCAGGAGGTTGGCGCAAATTTCGTAATTCAAATCGCCAACCCGCTTCACCGCCGCACCGTCCACAAATTTATCGATCGATTCCAGCGTGACAACCTGCTTCTGTCTTAACGCTTCCGTCATAGACGCCGCACCGGATGGCTCAACGCCGATGATCTTCGTATCCGGGCTTACTGTTTTCAAATAAGTACTAATGCCCGACACCAACCCGCCGCCGCCAATGGTGACGAAGACGTAATCCGCCGGTGTAGTCAGGCTTTCCATAATCTCCATGCCGATCGTCCCGTTCCCGGCAACAATCTTCGGATCGTCAAACGGGTGAATGAACGTCATCCCGCCTTCCTGGCAGGCTTTCATCGCCTCCGCATAAGCATCATCGTAGGTGTCACCGATCAGAACGACCTCCACATGCTCGCCGCCAAATCTTTTGACCTGCTTGATTTTCTGGTTCGGTGTCGTGCTGGGCATATAGATTTTCCCTTGAATGCCTAGCGCATTGCAGGAGAACGCTACGCCCTGCGCATGGTTGCCGGCGCTCGCGCACACGATTCCGCGCTTCAGATCTTCGGGCTGCAGGCTGCGAATCATGTTGTACGCCCCACGGATCTTGAAGGAGCGCACGACCTGCAGATCCTCCCTTTTTAAATACACATTGCATTCATATCTAGCCGATAACGTTGCGTCGAGCTGCAACGGAGTTCGGATGACCACTTCCTTCAGCACGTGATGCGCTTTGACGATGTCTTCCATGCCTACCGTTTGTCGTTCCGCCTGATTCATCTATTTCTCCTCGCTTTAACTGAGTTCTCTCATTCTAATAAAGGTACACCTGAAACCGCCTCCGGTTCAAGTTATTTTGTACAGTCAGGGAAACGCCCCTCCGTACGGGCAAATGCTCCCGGCTCGGAAGGGCGTTTACGTTCGAACCTATAGCTTAACGTTTCTTTGGTATTAGACGGTCATCGGTATGACCTTTCGAGTTCGTCTCTTGGGACAGCTCGGTCAGCTCCCATTCCATCGTGCCGTACACGGGGTCGGAAGGGAACTCCTCGCCTTTTTGCAAATAGACTTCCCGTCCCAGCTCATCCCGGTAAACGCCGTCGACTTCCACTTCTTCGCGCGAGACCGGTAGCATTTCCTTCATTTTGTCGCTCATGATGATGCCGCCTCCCATTCGAGTATTACAGGGACTCAGAAGAAAATCCCCAATATCCCTTAACATGCTCGAAAGGGCAGCGGATTATCCTTGACGGATCATCTCACTAGACGAGCGCCTTCGCGGCAATATCCGACCGTTGATGCTTGCCCTCGAACGTAATGAGGTTCGCTGCCTCATAGGCTTTGTCCCGGGCTTCGGCAATCGATTGTCCCAGGCCAACCACGCCAAGCACACGCCCGCCGTTCGTGACCCACTCGCCTGCTTCGTTCTTCGACGTGCCGGCATGGAACACCAACGCCCCTGCAGCCTGCGCTTCCTCCAGCCCGCGGATCGGCAGGCCCTTCGGATAGGAAGCCGGATAACCGCCGGAGGCCAGCACAACGCAAACCGCCGCTTCCTCGCTCCACTCGATATCTACTTGATCCAACGTCCCATTTACCGCTGCCAAGAAAATCTCCAGCAGTTCACTCTTCAAACGCGGCAGAACAACCTGGGTTTCCGGATCGCCAAAACGGGCGTTAAATTCGATTGTCTTCGGTTTGCCGTCCGGCGTAATCATCAACCCCGCAAACAGCACGCCGCGGAACGGCCGGCCTTCCGCAACCATGGCCTTCGCGGTTGGTTTGATGATCGTTTCGATAGCCTCTTCGATAATCGAATCCGCGATATGCGGCAACGGGGAGTAGGTTCCCATGCCGCCGGTGTTCGGGCCTTTGTCACCGTCATACACCTGTTTGTGGTCTTGCGCCGCAACCATAGGACGGACGGTTTCCCCGTCGACAAACGACAGGATCGACATTTCCTGTCCTTCAAGAAACTCCTCGATCACGACCTGGCTGCCGGATTCGCCAAACACTTTGTCAACCATGATGTTCTTTAGAGCTGTTTCCGCCTCTTCGCGAGTGAAGGCGACCGTTACACCTTTGCCTGCGGCAAGTCCGTCCGCTTTAATCACGATTGGCACCGGACGGCTTTGGAGATACTTAAGCGCCTGCTCGTAGTTGTCGAACTTTTCGTATGCGGCGGTCGGAATGTTGTATTTTTTCAGCAGATCCTTCATAAAAGTCTTGCTGCCCTCGATATGCGCAGCATTCTTACGCGGGCCAAATACCGGGATGTTCTTGGCTTCGAACACATCCACGATGCCGTCTGCGAGCGGATCGTCCGGACCTACGACGACCAGGCCCACACGCTTCTCCTCCGCAAAAGCCGCCAGCTTATCGAATTCGTTCACCTGAATCGGCACCAGCTCGGCGATTTGTCCGATCCCCGCGTTCCCCGGAGCGCAATAAATCTTATCGGCCTTCGGGCTTTTCGCCAGGCTCCAGCAGATCGCGTGCTCACGCCCTCCGGCGCCAATCACCAAAATATCCATAGTCTCCTCCTCACTTCTGAGCTCAAAATTTAGAAGTTGTCCAGTCTCGCCTGTTTCTGCACAAATTCGTTAACGAAATGAAATATGTCGGACAGGCCGGTTGTATTGTAATGTTTGCAAACCAGTCACTTCCGCACGCACGAACGAACTGGAAATTCTACTGTTAATTTTGTCCCATACCCGCCTGTAATCGAAATTAACTGGAAAAAGTACCGCTAATTCAGGGCAAAAGCGTGAATCTCGCCATTTTCGCTCAAATTAACGGCAGGTTTTACAGCTAATTAGTCAAAATCCAGCGTTTCAGCTGAAATAACGGTAGGTTTTACAGTTAATTGTCCCACGCAGGTTAGCGCATCTGCGAAAAGACGGCAGGCCGCCGCAGCGGTCTGCCGTTTGCCTTTAACCTAGTGTTTGAAATGGCGCACGCCGGTGAAGACCATCGCGATGCCGTGCTCGTTGGCAACTTTGATGGACTCCTCGTCCTTCACGGAGCCGCCCGGTTGGATAATCGCCGTAATCCCGGCTTGGGCCGCCGCTTCGACCGTATCGCCCATCGGGAAGAACGCGTCGGACGCCAAGACGCTGCCTTTCGCTTTCTCGCCTGCTTGCTCGATCGCGATCTTCGCGGCACCAACGCGGTTCATCTGCCCCGCGCCGACGCCAACGGTCATATCGTCCTTCGCCAGAACAATCGCGTTCGACTTCACATGCTTAACGACTTTCCAGCCAAACAGCAGCTGTTTCAGCTCTTCTTCGGTTGGCTTGCGGTCGGTAACCACCGTCAAGTCGGACTCCTTCAGCGTATGCACATCGCTTTCTTGCACGACCATCCCGCCGTCAATCGAGGTGACGACAAACTGGCTGCTGCGGCTTGCGCCCAGCTCCAGACCACCAAGCTTCAGCAAACGGAGGTTTTTCTTCTTCGTGAGAATCTCCAGCGCTTCTTCCGTGAAACCTGGTGCTAAAATAATCTCCAAGAAAATCTCCTTCATCAGCATCGCCGTGTCCGCATCAATGATGCGGTTGGCAGCGACGATCCCGCCGAAGATCGACACAGGGTCGGCCTCGTACGCTTTTTTGTAAGCTTCCAGCACGCTGGCCCCGACGCCAACGCCGCAAGGATTCATATGCTTGACCGCGACAACCGCCGGCTCATCAAATTCCTTCACGATTTGCAGCGCCGCGTTCGCATCGTTGATGTTATTGTAGGAGAGCTCCTTGCCGTGGAGTTGTTCTGCATTCGTCAGCGTGTCCGCTGCTGCCAACGGCTTGCGGTAAAACGCCGCTTTTTGATGCGGATTTTCGCCATAACGCAAATCTTGGATTTTCTCGTAGGTGACCGTAAAACGCTCTGGCAACGGATCGCCCGTCACCTTCGACAAATAATCGGAGATCAAGGCATCGTATGCCGCCGTATGGCGGAAAACTTTGGCCGCAAGCCGTTTACGCGTTTCCAATGTCGTATCGCCGCCCGTACGTACTTCCTCGAGCACGGTTCCATAGTCAGCCGCATCGACAACAACGGTGACAAACGCATGGTTTTTCGCAGCCGAACGAAGCATCGTAGGTCCGCCGATGTCGATATTTTCGATGGCGTCCTCATAGGTGACATCCGGCTTCGCAATCGTTTCTTGGAACGGGTACAGGTTAACGACCACCAGATCGATATAGTCCAATCCCAGTTCCTTCATCTGTGCTTGGTGTTCCTCGCTGTCGCGCACCGCCAGCAGGCCGCTGTGTACGGCAGGATGCAGCGTTTTAACGCGTCCATCAAGGATTTCAGGGAATCCGGTGACGTCAGATATTCCGATGACCGGAACGCCTTCCTTCGCCAGCAGGTTTTTTGTGCCCCCTGTCGAAATGATTTCCACACCCAGCTGCGACAGCTCGCGGCAAAAATCCACGATACCCGTTTTATCCGACACGCTCACGAGCGCTCTTTTCATACTCACAATCGGCTCCTCCTTTATTTTGGCGAATCATGCCCCCGATATTTCTCGGGAAATATCGAAACCCAGCATCTGTTCTAAACCTATCCAATCATCCGAAAAAATCCTGTAACCAAGCGTTCTTTCGATGCTTCCTATTCCGAGAGAATCGTCACTTTTCGGCCTTCCACGCGCACGCGGTTGCTCGCGAACCACGACACGACCTGCGGATATAAGCGCCCTTCTGCCGCATGGATCTTGGCTTCGAGTGTTTCCAGCGTATCGTCCGCCGTAATCTCTACCGCCGCTTGGGCAACCACTGCACCGGTGTCCATCCCGCCATCAACCAAATGAACCGTAACTCCCGTCATTTTCACACCGTAGTCCCAAGCCTGCCCAATCGCATTTTTTCCCGGAAAAGCCGGCAGTAATGACGGATGAATATTAATCATGCGCCCGGCGTACGGCTCAACCAACACCGACGTGAGTAACCGCATATAACCGGCCAACACGACTAAATCGATTTGCCGCTTGTCCAGCTCGGCAGCAATTTCCGCCTCATAATCCTCTCGACGCGCGTAGGCCTTCGGGTCAAAAAGATAGCATTCCACGCCGGCTTGACGAGCCCGTTCGACGACATAAGCCTTCGGCTTATCACAAACGAGCAGCACAATCTCAGCATCTAACTCACCTGACCGCGTCGCGTCGAGCAAATTTTGAAAATTACTGCCGTTCCCCGAAGCAAATACGGCAATCCGGTAGTTCGCCCCCATTAGACATCCGCTCCTGCAAAAGTCACAACCCGTTGTCCTTCCGTCACTTTACCGATGACATAAGGCGTTTCCCCGGCTTGCTTCAATGCAGCAACCGCTGCCTCAGCCTGGTCCTCCGCCACTACAATTACAAGCCCGATGCCCATGTTAAACGTCGTGAACATATCGCGGTTGCTCACGTTCCCTTTCTTCTGCAGCAAGTCGAAGATCGGCAAAATCGGCCAAGAACCGTAGTCGATCTCCACATTTACGCCTTCCGGCAGGACGCGCGGGATGTTCTCAATGAAGCCGCCGCCCGTAATATGAGCCATTCCTTTCACATCTACCTGCTCAAGCAGGGATAATACCGGCTTCACATACAGCTTGGTTGGCGTAAGCAGCACGTCCCCCAACGATGCTCCGCCTAACTCCGGCAGCTTGTCGGTCAAAGCGTAACCCGCTTCTTCCAACAAGAGCTTACGTACCAGCGAGAACCCGTTGCTGTGTACACCGCTGGAGGCCAGACCAATCACCGTGTCGCCAGGGGCGATGCGGCTGCCGTTTACGATCTTGCTCTTGTCAACGACACCCACCGTAAACCCGGCGATGTCGTACTCGCCTTCACTGTACATGCCCGGCATCTCAGCGGTCTCGCCGCCGATCAATGCGCAGCCCGACCTACTGCAGCCTTCCGCGATGCCGGCGACAATGGCCTCGATTTTTTCAGGGACAACCTTATCGCACGCCAAATAATCGAGGAAAAAGAGCGGCTCCGCCCCCTGCACGACGATATCGTTTACGCACATCGCTACCGCATCGATGCCGATCGTATCGTGCTTATCCATCGCAAAGGCAATTTTCAGCTTCGTGCCCACGCCGTCCGTTCCCGACACGAGCACCGGCTCCGCGTACTTGTCCTTGTTCAATCCGAACAAAGCGCCAAATCCGCCAAGATCGGTCATCACTTCCGGCCGGAACGTCCGTTTGACGTGCTTTTTCATGCGCTCTACCGCTTCATTCCCGGCTGCGATATCGACGCCGGCTTTCTTATATGCTTCAGACACGAGAGGGACCCACTCCTTTAACTTTTTGAACACGAGGAAACCATTTATCCAATCAATTCATCACGTGAAATAAGTCGAATCTACGCAAAACACCCGTCAAGAGTCGGATGGCACAAGACACGAATCGCTAAACGCTAACGAATTCAGCAAGTGCACCCAAACTTCTCTTCCCCGTCGAAATCCGTCCGGGTCGGATAATCATTGTCGAAGCAGGCCATGCAGAGGCCGCCCTTGTAGTCCGTCGCGTTATCCCCGCCCACCGCCTGGATCAGCCCCTGCGGGCTGAGAAACTCCAGCGAGTCGGCATTGATCTCCTTGCAGATCTCTTCCACCGATTTGTAGGAGGCGATCAGCTCACCGCGGTCCGGCGTATCGATGCCGTAGAAGCAAGGGTTCTTGAACGGCGGCGAGGTGATGCGGACATGCACCTCCGTCGCGCCGGCTTCGCGCAGCAGATTGACGATCCGTCGCGAGGTCGTGCCGCGAACGATCGAATCGTCGATCATCACAACGCGCTTGCCTTCTACAACGCGGCGCACCGCGCTCAGCTTCATCTTTACGCCTTGCTCACGCAGCTCTTGGCTTGGTTGAATGAACGTGCGGCCAGTGTATTTATTTTTGATCAAGCCCAGCTCGTAAGGGATGCCGGTCTGCTCCGCATAGCCAATCGCGGCGGAAATACTGGAGTCCGGAACGCCGGTGACCACATCTGCGTCGACAAAAGACTCCTGCGCCATCACCTGCCCCATCCGCTTGCGGCTGGCATGCAGGTTCGAGCCGTTCATGTCGCTGTCAGGACGCGCGAAGTAAATGTACTCCATCGCGCACAACGCCTTCCGCTCCGGCTCGGCATAACGCTCCTCGCGGAGGCCGTCCTTATCCAGCACCAGCATTTCACCGGGCTGGATTTCGCGAATCGTCTCCGCGCCAACGACCTCGAACGCGCACGTCTCGGACGAGAACAGGTACGCGTTGCCTAGCCGCCCCATCACAAGCGGGCGCAAGCCGTTCGGATCGCTGGCCACGATCAGCTTGTCGTTCGTCAGCAGCAGGAAAGCGAAGCCTCCAACCAGCTGACGAAGGGCGTCCTTTGCCGCCTCGACGAAATCCTTCGGCGAGCGGGCGATCAAGTGCGCGATCACTTCCGTATCGCTGGTCGTTTGAAAGATCGAGCCGCTTTGCTCGAGCTGGCGGCGGATTTTCGGCGCATTCACGATGTTGCCGTTCGTTGCCACTGCCAGATCGCCGTCGCGGTATTTGAAGATCAGCGGCTGCGCGTTCGTTAACTTGCTGTCTCCGCTCGTCGAATAGCGGACGTGGCCGATCGAACGGTCCCCGCGCAGCGAAGCCAGCTTGTCGCGGTCGAACACTTCCTTAACCAGGCCCATACCGCGGTGGTAATGAAAGTCCTCCCCATCGGTGGCGCAGATTCCCGCGCTTTCTTCCCCCCGGTGCTGCAACGCGTGCAGTCCGTAGTAGGACAGCGAGGCGGCTTCAGCATGACCAAATACGCCAAACACGCCGCATTCCTCGCGTAACGTATCAAACGGATCCGCATGCCCCGCCCCTTCGTTATAGTAGTCTCCGGTCCAAAGTCTCTGCGCTGGTTTTATTGCATCAGACATGGAATGACATCCTCCCAGACGCGTTTCAGCTGTTCCACCGGCTTGCTCAGAACCTCCGTTCCGTTTACAGCAATGCTCAGTTCCGATCCTTCCACGACCCCGATCCGCGCCGCAGGCACGCCGCGTTCCGCGAGCAGCTTCTCCAGCGCCTCCGCCTTCTCCGGCGAAGCCGACAGCAGAATCCGAGACTGCGATTCGCTGAACAGCGCAAAGTCAGGGCGCAGCTCGCTGGCGATATCAACCTTGGCGCCAATTCCGCCGCTGATGCACGATTCAGCCAACGCAACCGCGAGGCCGCCTTCGGACAAGTCGTGCGCCGAACGCACCAGCCCGCCTTGGATCGCTTCCAGCACGGCGCCAAGCAGCTTTTTCTCCACCTCTAAATCAAGCTGTGGCGGACGGCCTTCTACAACGCCATGTACGACCGCCTGGAATTCGCTGCCGCCGAGTTCCGCTTTCGTCTCACCCAGCAGGAACACGACATCCCCGGCCGATTTAAAGTCTTGGGTCGTAATATGATCGGTATCGTGCACCAGCCCAACCATGCCTACAACTGGCGTTGGGTAGATGGCGCCTTTGGCGTTCTCATTGTACAAGCTGACGTTCCCGCCGATAACTGGAGTGTCCAGCACGCGGCAAGCTTCCGCCATCCCATCAACTGCCCGTTCCATCTGCCAGAAAATATCCGGTTTCTCCGGGCTGCCAAAATTCAGGTTGTCGGTGATTGCCAGAGGCTCTGCGCCGGAGCAAACGATGTTACGCGCCGCTTCGCTGACCGCAATCCGTCCGCCCACTTCCGGATCCAGGTACACGAACCGTCCGTTGCAGTCGGTCGTCATCGCCAGCGCCTTGCGCGTGCCGTGAACGGTGACCACTGCAGCGTCCGAACCCGGACGAACCGCCGTACTCGTGCGGACCATGTAATCGTATTGGTTGTACACCCACGCTTTACTTGCGACCGAAGGCGAAGACAGCACTTTCTCCAGCGCCGCGCCCAAATCGCGAACTTCTTCGTAGCGGGTGGTGTCGACCGATTCATTTTGCACATAATAAGCAGGAACTGCCGAAGGCTTCTCATAGATTGGACATTCGTCCACCAGCGCCTTCACCGGCATATCGCCGACCAGCTCGCCATGATGGAACAGCTTCAGACGGCCGTCGTCCGTAACTTTACCAACCTTCGCACAGATGACGCCCCAACGCTCAAAAATCTCCCGCGCCTTCGCCTCATCCTTCGGCTCAACGACGAACAGCATCCGCTCCTGCGATTCCGACAGCATCATTTCATAAGCCGTCATGCCTTCCTCGCGTTGCGGCACCTCGTCCAGGTACAGCTCCAGACCGTTGCCGGCTTTGCTGGCCATTTCCGCGCTGGAGCAGGTCAAGCCTGCTGCACCCATGTCCTGGATCCCCAGCACGATACCGCTGTCGATCAATTCAAGACAAGCCTCCATGACGAGCTTCTCCATGAACGGGTCACCCACTTGCACCGCCGTCCGCTTCGCTTCGGATTCCTCCGTCAGCTCCTCCGAAGCAAACGTAGCGCCATGGATGCCGTCCCGGCCCGTTGGCGGCCCTACGTAAAACACCGGATTGCCGACGCCTTTCGCAACCCCGCGTTGGATTTTGTCATGGTCGATCAGCCCGACGCACATCGCATTGACCAGCGGATTGCCTTCGTAGCTCTCGTCGAACACCACTTCCCCGCCAACCGTCGGAATGCCGATGCAGTTGCCGTAGCCCGCGATCCCGGATACGACATGCTCGAACAGATATTTCACGCGCTCGCTTTCCAGCTTGCCAAATCGCAAGGAGTTCAGCAGCGCCACAGGTCTTGCCCCCATGGAAAAAATATCGCGAATAATCCCGCCCACGCCTGTTGCGGCGCCTTGATACGGCTCCACGGCCGAGGGGTGATTATGACTTTCGATTTTAAAGACAACCGCTTGGTTGTCGCCGATATCCACGATCCCGGCGCCTTCGCCTGGGCCCATCAGCACGCGCGGGCCGCTGGTTGGAAACCGCCGCAGCAGCGGCTTCGAGTTTTTGTAGGCGCAGTGCTCGGACCACATGACGCTAAACACGCCAATTTCCGTATAATTCGGCTTCCGCCCAAGGAATCCGCAAATCAGTTCGTATTCGCTGTCGGAAACGCCCATCTGTTTGTAAATTTTCTGCTCTGCAATTTGTTCTGCACTTGGTTCCTTAGCGGACACTTGCTGACTCATGCCGATCCCTCCAAGCTTTCAAAATGGATGTAAACATCTTCTTGCCGTCCGTCGAACCCAGCAAATCGCTGACCGCCCGCTCCGGGTGCGGCATCATGCCGACGACGTTTCCGCGTTCGTTGGAAATGCCGGCGATGTCGTCCACCGAGCCGTTCGGATTTTGAACATACCGGAAAATAATTTGGTTATTCCGCTTCAACTGCTCCAAAGTCGCTTCATCGCAATAATAGTTGCCTTCGCCATGCGCGATTGGAATCGTAATCACTTCACCCTTCGCATAGAGCGACGTAAACGGATTTTCGTTGTTCTCCACGCGCAGCTCGGTGTCATGGCAACGGAATTTCAGCGACATGTTGCGGCGCAGCGTGCCTGGCAACAGTCCAGCTTCCGTTAGGATTTGGAATCCGTTGCAAATCCCCAGCACGTATTTACCTTCCTCCGCAGCCTTGGCCACTTCCGCCATGACCGGTGCAAAACGGGAGATCGCCCCGCACCGCAGGTAGTCGCCGTAGGAGAACCCGCCGGGAACTAGGATGCAGTCGTAAGCAGACAAATCGGTGGCCGTATGCCACACATAGTCAACCGGTTCGCCCAACGTCTCTTCCACCGCTTTGTAACAGTCGATATCGCAGTTGGAACCGGGGAATACGAGTACCGCGAATTTCATAGTTTAAGCCTCCAATTCAAAGCGGTAGTCTTCTACCACCGTATTGGCCAACAGCTTCTCGCACATCGCTTTCACCCGAGCTTCCGCTTCGAAGCGATCGTTCGTGTCGAGCGTCAGCTCCATATATTTACCGATGCGGACGCTGTCCACCTCTCTGAACCCCATGGAATGGAGCGCCCCTTGAACGGCTACCCCCTGCGGGTCAAGTACGCTTTGCTTGATCGTGACATAAACGCTCGCTTTAATCATGTTCCTCGTGTTCCTCCTAAGTTTGGACTTGTGCGGCACGGCCGCTTGGTTTCTGGATGGGATGTAATAATTGCTTTTGGTTTTGCCTGGGTCAGTTCTTACTTTCTGGCTTGCCTTTCTAACTCCAATGCTTTCTTGCTCGCACGCTTGTCTTCTTGCTCCCTAGCTCCTAGCCTCCTGACCAAAAGGGATCATCCTCAAAAGACTGCCAAAGGGCTTATATTCTGGTCCCTCATTCGCTAACTTTCGAATCCCTAACGGACCGCAGCGACGTTATTTACTCATTTCCCGGATATTTCCCCGGCTAAAGGACTTCACAGACGTTATTTGGCCCCATGCAGCAACTAACTAGGCCGCCCCGGTAAAATAAGGGCTCCTCGGTCCGTTACGTCAGTCTTCCCCATATATCTGGATCAATAAGGGCCCTGGGGTCCGTTAGAGCGAAGGACAATGTTGAGCACAGTCCCTACGCCAACTCTGCTCCAGTCAGCCGCCGGTAAATCTCACGGTACCGACGCGTCGTTGCTTCGACCACCTGCGCTGGGAGCGGGTCTGGTTGGCTCTGCTTATCCCACTCGGAACCGGCGAGATACGTACGCACTGGCTCTTTGTCCATACTGTCGATCTCGATGTCCAGCTCGTAGTTCTCTTTGGCCCAAAATCTCGACGCATCCGGCGTAAACATCTCGTCAATGACAATCAACTTGCCGTCCACCAGCCCGAATTCCAGCTTGCAGTCCGCGAGCAGGATGCCGCGTTCCTCGCAATAATCCCGGGCAAAGGCGTACATCTCCAGGCTGCGGTCCCGCAGCTGTTCAGCCAATTCTTGGCCCACTTTGTCCGCCATCTCCGCAAACGAGATATCCTCGTCGTGGCCCACGTCATTTTTCGCCGCCGGCGTAAAAATCGGCTCCGCCAGCTTCGCGTTCTTACGCAGCCCTTCCGGTAGCTGGATACCGTTGATCGCGCCGGTCTTCTCATACTGCCGCCAGCCGCCGCCGGTCACATAGCCGCGCACCACGCATTCAATGTCGATGCGTTCGGCCTTGCGGGTCACCATGATCCGGTTGCGCAACGCCTCGCGATGCTCCGCCGGAATCACGTCCCCAAGCCGGTCCACGTCTGTATGGATCACGTGGTTCTCCAACAGATGCTTCGTCTTGTCAAACCAAAACGCGCTCAGCCGGTTCAGCACGTTCCCCTTGTCCGGCACCGCCGGATCGAGCACGTAATCAAATGCGGAGATGCGGTCCGTGACCACGATCAGATAATGCTCGCCAAGATCGTACAGCTCCCGGACCTTGCCTTTGTACAGCAGCGGGACCTTCACCAAATCCGCTGCGGTGGAAATTGCCGGTACCGCCATGAAGCTTCTCCTCCCCCTATAACCGCTATCAAGCCACTACTCGATTAATCCAAGCTTCCGGAAAATCGTATCGACATGCTTCAGATGCCAGGACGGATCAAATGCGTCTTCAATTTCTTCTTTACTTAAGACGGCGGTAATTTCCGGCGTCTCTTCAATGATGTCGCGGAATTGACGCTGCGTTTCCCATGCCTGCATCGCGCGCGGTTGCACCGTGTCGTAAGCTTGCTCACGGCTGAAGCCTTTGTCGATCAGCTTCGTCATCACGCGGCCGGAGAACGGTACGCCATACGTGCGAGCCATGTTACGCTTCATATTTTCCGGGAACACCGTCAAGTTCTTCACGATATTGCCAAAGCGGTTCAGCATGTAGTTCAGCAGCATCGTAGCGTCTGGCAGAATCACCCGTTCAACCGAAGAGTGGGAAATGTCGCGTTCATGCCACAGCGTTACGTTTTCGTAAGCCGAAATCATATGGCCGCGGATCACGCGGGACAAGCCGGAGATGTTCTCGCAGCCGATCGGGTTGCGTTTATGCGGCATGGCCGAAGAGCCTTTTTGCCCTTTGGCGAAGGCTTCCTCCACCTCGCGGAATTCGCTCTTCTGCAAAGCGCGGATTTCTGTGGCGAACTTGTCGAGCGACGTCGCGATCAAAGCCAAGGTCGCCATATATTCCGCGTGACGATCGCGTTGCAGCGTCTGCGTGGAAATCGGCGCCGGCGTCGTGCCCAGCTTGCGGCAGACAAATTCCTCTACAAACGGATCGATGTTCGCGTAAGTACCAACGGCACCGGAGATTTTTCCGAATTGAACATTCTCCGCTGCACGGCGGAACCGCTCCAGATTCCGTTTCATTTCCTCGTGCCAAAGCGCCATTTTCAGACCAAACGTGGTTGGCTCAGCATGCACACCGTGGGTCCGGCCCATCATTGGGGTATCTTTATAAGCCAAGGCTTTTTCTTTCAAAATATCGATAAAATTCAAAATATCCCGTTCCAAAATCGCATTGGCCTGCTTCAACAAATACCCCAGCGCCGTGTCTACGACGTCGGTCGAGGTCAAGCCATAATGCACCCATTTCCGTTCCGGGCCCAGGCTTTCCGAGACGGCGCGGGTAAACGCGATCACGTCATGGCGGGTTTCCTGCTCGATCTCATAGATCCGGTTGATGTCAAACGAAGCCTTCTCGCGCAGCAGCGCGGCGTCTTCCTTCGGGATCACGCCAAGCTCGGCCCAAGCCTCGCAGGCGCACAACTCCACTTCCAGCCAGGCCTTAAATTTGTTTTCCTCCGTCCAGATCGCTCTCATTTCCGGTCTGCTGTAGCGTTCGATCATTTACATTCATTCCTCCAAATGTTGGTTTGCTCTATCCAACGCAGCCCGTCCTCCACGTTGCGGCAGATCAGGTTGATATGCCCCATCTTCCGTTTGGGAGCGGCTCCGTGCTTTCCATATAAGTGTACTTTGGGGATCACCGGGAATCCAGTTTCGCCGCCGGCTTCGCCAAACCACTGGCCAGTAACAACGGCCTTGCGCACCGCCTCCAAATGCTCGCCCAGGATGTTGACCATCACGACCGGCGTTAACAGCTCCACCGGCCCCAGCGGCAGATTGCAGATCGCCCGGACATGCTGTTCAAATTGGGAGGTCGTGCAGGCCTCCATCGTGTAATGGCCGGAGTTATGCGGTCTTGGCGCCAGCTCATTGACGAACAGCTCACCATCCTCGGTCAGGAACATCTCCACCGCCAGCAGGCCAACGGCTTCCAAGCCTTCGGCGATTCGGGCCGCAAGCCGTTCCGCCTCCCGTTGCACTTGCTCCTCCACGCGGGCCGGCACGATCGACACATGCAAAATATTGTCGACATGAATATTCTCCGCTGCCGGGAACGTCTTTATTTCTCCGCGCGGGCTGCGCGCCGCGATGACCGACAGCTCCTTAACGAACGGGACAAATTGCTCTAGCACGAGCTCCGTCCCGGCCTTACTCAACTCGGCGTAGGCCGGCGCAATTTCGTCCTCGCCGCGAATGACCCATTGACCTTTGCCGTCATATCCGCCGGTGGCCGTCTTCAGCACGGCCGGGAGGCCGAGCCGGGCCACGGCTGCGCGCAATTCCTCCTCGCTGCCGATCTCCGCGTACGGCGCGACCTTCACGCCCGCTGCTTCGATGGCTCGCTTCTCCCGCAGCCGATGCTGAGTCGTATACAGCAATCGGCTGCCTTGGGGCACGTACGACGCTTCTTCCAACAACGCGGCTACGCCCGCGTCGACGTTTTCGAACTCGTACGTGATCACATCGGCCCGCGCCGCAAGTTCACGCGCCGCGGCCTGGTCGTCGTAGCGGGCCACGATCTGCCCCGCTACTTGGCCGCAAGGCGCATCCGGCGTCGGATCCATGGCTACGAACCGGTAGCCAAGGTTGCTCCCGGCCAGCGCCATCATCCGGCCGAGCTGCCCGCCGCCGAGCACGCCGATCGTCGCGCCCGGCGCAATCACCGGGGTGCCATTACCGCCGCCTGCTTTGCCCATCACGCCGCCGCTCATTCCGCCGCTCCCAACTCCGAGCCGCTCTCCAGCACCTCGGCTTTGATCCGGTCGCGGCGCTCCTGCACCCGGCGCATGACCTCGGGGTCAAATGCGCCCAGGATTTGCGCCGCCAGCAGCCCGGCGTTGATCGCCCCGGCTTTGCCGATCGCCACCGTCGCCACCGGGATGCCGCCCGGCATCTGCACGATCGACAGCAGCGAATCGAGCCCGTTCAGCGCGGCCGACTTCACCGGCACGCCGATGACCGGCAGCGTGGTTTTGGCCGCGACCATGCCCGGCAGGTGGGCGGCTCCGCCCGCCCCCGCGATGATGACCTTCAAACCGCGGCCTGCGGCCTGCTCGGCGAATTCGAACATCAAATCCGGGGTGCGGTGCGCGGATACGACATTTTTTTCGTAAGGAATCTGCAGTTCGTCCAAAACGGCACAGGCATGGGACATCGTCTCCCAGTCCGATTTGCTGCCCATGATTACGGCGACTTGTGCTGTCATGCCTCAACCTCCACGTTCATGTTTTCTTGTAAACCTATCTATAGAATGAGCCGAATACGGAAAAGGGCCCCGAACTTCCTGGAAACAATCGAAGATTTCCCGAAATTCGCGGACCCTGCGAAATACGATACCTGCGTGCGGGCAGCCACAGCCGCGCCGCCGGCAACGCAAAGCCCGGTGCTTACAAGCCCAGGCTCATAAAAAGAAGGCTTTCCGTGCGGAGTAGCCTTACCTTCATCACGTATTCGCTCGTAGTCCGAAAATTTACGGTTCTCGGGTAGAAACTTCCGGGCCCTATTCCCGGCATTATACGAGATTATGATGTTCGGCGGCGAGCCGCCTTTCCTCTCCTAGTGTACCAATGGCGGACACATCATGTCAACTCAAATCCGAACATTAATAGAATGTAAAATCCGAATGTTCGTTTTTGAACAATGTCCCTCTAACGCAAAAAAACCTAGCCTGGTATACAGACTAGGGGATCTATCGAATGCGGCTCTGATATCCACGGATGCGGCTCTGGATCTGAAATCTGCCGCACTTAACTGTAAAAAGTACCTTTAATTTCGCCAATCTCCCGCATTTGAAACCAATTAGATGTAAAAGTTACTGTTAATTTGGACCAAAACTCTATAGATCCAATCAAATGATTAAAATAACAGCAGAATTTCCAGCTAAATTGACAAAATCCCGCCGATTCCCCGAAATTAACATTACTTTTTCCAGTTATTTTATCCTCCAGCCTTACGTCCGGGCGGCAACCACCGATATCAGCAGCCTCCAACGGGAAAGCGCCATCCAACTTCATCCGCTCGATATCCAGCGACACCGACATCCAATAACAGTTGCCCGCTAACCAATCACCCGTTTCCAATAATCCTCTCATCCGCCCAACTGCTCCTGCACTTCGATAAACAGCACCTGCAGGAACTTCTTAATGTTCACTTTCCCTTTGCTGTTGCCCGGCTCGCGCCCTTCCTCGATTTCCTTCATCTTCATCCGCACATCCTCGAAGTCAAAATAGAGCGGGGCATAATACTCAAACCGGGGATTGCCGTAATCCGTCAAGCCCAGCGAAGCCAGGTTCGTCAGCCCCGCCATCAACGCGCGGCGCAGCCGTTGCTCGATCGCCTTGACCTCCTTGGCGATGTCCTCAGGCTTCGTCTTGTACGTGGCCGCGGTTTGACGATACAACTCCTTCAGCGGCGGCAGATTGCCGCCAGCTTCGCCTCCCCGCTCCAGCAGCAACTCCATGATGGCGATCATATCGCGGCTGCCGCTTTCGCCAATCAAGCCCATATTCATCAGAATCGGTTGGATCGCCTCGCGAACCGTGCGCTTGTTCTGAGCAGCCAGCGGTGCGCTGCGCAAGTCTTCCAGCTTCTTCAGACTCGATTTGATTTCATCTAAATAATGTCCTAACGCATAGCGTTCGTTGATCTTCCGCAGCACCGTCTCCACTTCGATCCGGTTGATCGGCTTGCGGATGAAGAACTCAATCCCGCTTCGGTACGCCCGTCCAACCATATCTTGATTTTCGATCTGGGAGATCATCACGAACCTGGAGCTGCAGCCTTGGGCGCGCAAGGAATCGATCACCTCGATTCCGTCCTGATCGGGCATCAGCAAATCCATCAGCACGATATCCGGCGGCTCGCTTAAAATTTGCCGCACCCCCTCCGCTCCGCCGCCGGCCGTCCCCGTCACCTCGCCCAGACCGCTGTCCTCGATAATGTGCTGCAGCATTTTTCGCGCACTGGCATCATCGTCAACGATACAAAAAGAGAGCGGCATCGGATAACCTCCTCACACTTTGGGTTAGTAGCGGTTTGCCAAGGATACGGTTGAATTGCAAACAGCTTTAAGCTGGCGCCACCGACTTCTGCAAGCTTGGGGTTGGAATCCGGATTTGAACCATCGCTCCGCCCAGCCCGGGTGCCGTCCCCAGAGAGATATCCCCGCCAAACCGGGCCACGATGTCGCGCACATGGGATAACCCAATCCCCGTCGCCGCGACGCCTTCCTCATCAAATTTGGTCGTAAAACCCGGTTCAAAGACCAGCTCCCGCTCGTCCTGCGGGAAGCCACTCCCGCTGTCGCTCACCGTGAGCAAGGTCCATCCCGCCTGCTCGCGAACCTCCAAATGAATCTGCCCCTGGCCCTGGATCGCCTCCACCGCATTGGCCGTCAAGTTCCCCAGCAGCGTAAGCAAGGGAATGTAGTTGGCGGTGTCGTAATCCAGGGTGATTTTCTGCGTAAAAACGACCTGCTTTCCCAACATATCGGCATACTGCCGCGTACTGTCGATGGTATATTGGACCAAGCTCGACAACGGCATATCCCCCGGGACTTCGCGGTCCGTCAACTTGATCAGCCCGGCCAAAATCCGCTGCGAATCCTTCTTCACCTCATGGATCTGCTCCGTCATCCCCAAGATGTGACGCTTGTGCTCCTCCAGGCCTTCTTCCGTTAACCGCCGGTACAACTCATAGCTGCGCAAGGTCAGCTCCTCCAGGGTGCCAATGGATTTCTTCAGGTAAAAGACCTCTCCATATAAACCGGAGCTAAAGCTAAGCATCTGCTCAATCCGCCGATTCTGCTCCTTCTGCACGATTCGCATCCGGCTGACGGAAATGCTGCTGTAAATCCCGGTAACAAAATACGTACGCAGCATGGCAATCATCATGAGAAACGTCCACTCGTTCAGTTTAAACGTAGCTGTGCCGGTCACAAGCAACCGAGTCAGCAGCTCCGACTCATTGGACATCAGGTCGATGACCGCGGTCACGGCCCCTAGCACCAAGGGATAGAAGCTGTCCAAACGCCGCTTGATCAGGGTCATCCCTAGGGCGAATACGATATAATACACCGCCGCCGAGCAATGCCTTGTCACGCTTTCAGCCACGGTCAAGCCGTTGCTCAGCACCTGATCCAATCCCGTACGAAACAGCAGCACCACTACGCCGGTTATGACGCCCGTGACGAGATACGGCAACTGCCGCAGCAGCAGCAAAAACAACAAAAACGCGCTGCTCCCCAGACCAATCCGAAAAATATCGCCAACAAACGGATTAATCTTCAGTTCCCCCGCCAAGGCCGTCCCGATCGCAACGACCACAATCTGAACGTAAGCGGATCTTTGAAAGGACTTTATGACAACGCTCCGCATCCCCGCTCCCCCGGATCCCGTGAGTTATTTTGCCCCTTATCGTACCACATCCGGGGAAGGATGACTATGCCTTATATACCATTATATGTTAGTGTTATGTCAGTTGATGCCTAGGCTCGCCGTGCCTCCAATTGCCTTGAGATCACCGAAAGCACAAAGTTGACGGTAAAATAGATCAACGCCACCAGCAGCAGAATCGGTATCGTATACGTGTAGCCGTGACCGATGACAATCCCGGCGTGGTGCATCAGCTCCGGCAAGGAGATAACCACGGCCAGCGACGTGTCCTTGAGCAGCGAGATGAACTGGCTCACTAATGGCGGCACCATCCGCCGCAAGCCTTGGGGCAGCACGATGTGCCATAGTGTCTGCACGGCGCTGAGTCCTGACGAACGGGCCGCTTCGATTTGCCCTTTGTCAATGGAGGCGAGACCGCTGCGCACGATTTCCGAGATCATCGCGGCCTCAAAGATCGTCAGCCCGGTCACCGTCGCGGCCACAAGCCCGAGCTTGATGCCGACCTCCGGCAAGGCAAATCGCATGAAGAAGATGATCAGCAGCAGAGGCAAATTGCGGATGAGCTCGACACCCACCAGCATGATCGGCGACAGCACGGGCAGCTTCGTATACCGAATCACGCCCACGATACAGCCAATCAGGAAGCTTAGCACGATGGACAGCCCGGCGACGATCAACGTCACGTATAGCCCATCCGCCAAGAAGCGCAAATTCTCCGCACTGTACGCCCCCGCAAAATCCATCGAACTTCAGGCCTCCTTTCAGTATTTTTTCTCAAGTCTTCGCTCCCACACCCTCACTCCATAACTTAAAGGCAAGGTCAGCACCAAATAGAACAACGCCACAAAAATATAAGTATCAAACGTCCGGTACGTATCGGCATTCACGATGTCGGCAAAATACATCAGGTCGAGCCCCGCCACGATTGTCAACACCGAGGAGTTTTTGATTAAATTGATAAACTGGTTCCCGAGCGGCGGAATAACCAGCTTGATCGCTTGCGGCAGGATAATATGCAGCATCGTCTGCACGTAGCTCAACCCGGACGAGCGGGCCGCCTCCGTTTGCCCTTGGGGGATGGCCAGAATCCCGGCGCGGATCGCTTCTGCAATGAACGAAGATGTGTATACCGCAAGCCCGATCGTTCCCGCCGTGAAACCGTCAAGCGGTAAACCTAAAGCTGCTGGCCCATAATAGAAAATGTATACGACAAGCAGCAGCGGAATATTGCGGATAAATTCCACGTAACCTGTTCCGAACCAGCGCAGGGGCCGGACGGGGGCGATGCGGAACACAGCGATTAAGGCGCCCAGCACGAAGCTTCCCACCAGCGCCAGCAAGCTGGATAGCACCGTTCCCCGGAACCCTTCCAGGTACACGTCAAAATAATCAGTTAGAATCGTAAAATCCATAACGAATTATTCGCCCGGCTTCTTGCCGATCCATTTTTCGTAAATCTTGTCGTACTCTCCGCTGTCGTGAAGCTCCTTCAATGTATCGTTTATTGCCTGCACAATGTCCGAGTTGCCTTTCTGCACCGCAATGCCGTAAGGTTCATCGGTAAACGGCTTGCCGACCACCTCATAATTCGGATCTTGGGCAGCCATACCGTAAAGAATCGCATCATCCGTTGTCAGCGCATCGCCTTGCCCCGCCTTCAGGGCGTTAAACGCATCCTGATAGTTATCGAACTCCAGCACCTTGATACCTTCCACTTTCTCGCGGATATTTTTCACCGAGGTTGAGCCTTTGCTGCCCAGCACCGTCGAATCGGCCGTCAGGCTTTCGATGCCTGTGATCGGGCTGCCCTTTTTCACCAGCAGCGACTGCCCTGCCTGGAAGTAGACGTCGGAGAAATCGACTTCCTTCTTCCGCTCCTCGGTAATCGTCATCGTAGCTACGATCATATCGATCTCACCGTTATTCAGCATCGGAATCCGCGTCTTCGAAGTGACTTCCTTCAGCTCCAGCGCGTTTTCATCGCCGAGAATGTGCTTGGCGATCGCCTTGGAGATATCGATGTCGAAGCCCTCGACGTTGCCGGTGGACGGGTCTTTGAGACCAAACAGCTTCGTGTCGTACTTCACGCCAACCACCAGTTTGCCGCGATCCTTGATTTTCGCCAAAGCTCCGGTTCCGCTCTCCCCGGTTGCCGGAGCGGCATTCCCGCCGTTCCCGGCTGTGTTGCCGCCTGCCCCATTACTTGCACATCCGGCCAGCACCGTCAACGCACATACCACCGCAATACTGATTAGCCTCCAACGCTTCTTCATTTCTCTTCCTCCCCTTGATTATCGATTAATTTAGTGGCTCAACAGACGGCTCAGGAACGCACGCGTCCGCTCTTCCCGCGGGTTCGCGAAGAACTCCTCCGGCCCTGCTTCCTCCACGATTTGCCCTTGATCCATAAAAACAATCCGGTCCGCCACCTCCCGGGCAAACCCCATCTCATGCGTGACCACCACCATCGTCATGCCTTCGCGGGCGAGCGTCCGCATGACATCCAGCACCTCGCCTACCATTTCCGGATCCAGCGCCGAGGTGGGTTCGTCGAATAGCATAATCTTCGGCTTCATCGCCAGCCCCCGGGCGATCGCCACCCGTTGCCGCTGCCCGCCCGACAGTTGGGACGGATACGCGGACGCCTTATCGGCGATGCCCACCTTCTCCAGATAAAACATCGCCGTCTGCTCAGCTTCCGCTTTGGAGATGCCCAGCACCTTAATTGGCGCCAGCGTGATATTGTCGATCACCTTTTTGTGCGGGTACAAATTAAAGTGCTGAAAGACCATTCCGATATCCCGGCGCAGCTTATTGATATCTGTCTTGCGGTCATGGACCGGGAGGCCGCCTACCGTCAGCTCGCCGTTCGTAATCGTCTCCAGCCGGTTAATGCAGCGCAGCATCGTGCTTTTCCCTGAACCCGACGGGCCAACAACGACCACGACTTCCCCTTCCTCAACTTGTAAATTAATCCCCTTCAGTACATGAAAATGACCAAAATGCTTATCTACCTGTCGAAAGCGAATCAACGGCAGCCCTCCTTTCGACCGCACATCCCTGAAGTCGATGTGAGTAATCGTAACATTTGAACATAACCTTACTTTGGAGACTATAAAAAACTACAATTCCCTACACGCCGACTAGAAAATCGCCCAAAAAAATTTGGGCATCTTCCTCAATCCTGTCGGACAAGCGTTAGTTTTCCTTACAGGAATCTTCCTTGATGGAGTTGAAGGAGTTAAGTTCTACACACGCCAAAAGTTCTAACGCTTGGGTTAGACGCTATTTGCGCTAAAATCGGAGCGTGCAACTTGTAACGCTTATGGGAGAGCTTATTTCGGAGTTTTCTCCCGAAAAAGGCGGCTCCCAACTCAAATAAGCACGCTGGTCAGCGTTAGAAAAAAAATCTAGTGTTTTTCGCCTCAATAAGCTTTCTGGCAAGCGTTAAAACCGATACCCAGCACAACATGCTTCCAACAAGCAAAAAAGCCCAACCGAAATGATTCGGTCAGGCTTCTTGTAACAAGCTGGCTCTTATTATTTCACGACGAGCACCGGGATCCGGGCATGCTGGACGACGTTATGGCTGACGCTGCCAAGCACGAATTCGCGGATGCCGCCCAGTCCGCGGCTGCCAATGACGATCAGATCCGCCCCGCTCTTCTGAGCGTACTCCAGAATCGTCTCTGCCGGAGCCCCTTGAACCATTTCGACTTTAGGCTCCAGACCTGCGGCCACAACGCGTTTCTTCGCTTCCTCTACCGTTCTCTCTGCGAGCTCATAGAAATCCTTGTTCATGGAAGCAGGTACCGGCACAAAGCCCTCGGCCACGTAAAAACGCGGGAAGTCGTACACATGCAGGACCTCCAGCTTGGCTTCGGGCGTCGTTTTGCACAACTCAATGGCTTTGTCCAGCGCTTTGTTTGCTGCTTTCGAACCGTCGTACGCGGCTAAAATCTTATGGAATAGCATGGAAAGCACCTCACTTGTCCCAAGAGTTTATATCATAAAATACCCATAAAGTACGGCGTTGAAAAGAAGCAGCAGCGGAATGCCCACCCGGAAGCTGAAGTGCTTCGTTTTATGGCGTTTGGTATTCATGGCAACCAGTACACCCAGCGCTCCGCCCAGTGCAGCAAGCAGAAACAGCGTTCGCTCCGGGATCCGTTCACGTCTCTGCCTCGCCCGCCTCTTGTCATCGGACATCACCAGATAGGCGACCGCATTGATAAATAGAAACCATACGAGTAACCCCGTCCTCATCTTCGCCGCCCCCTTCGAGCCCATTGCTCGGTTATTGCTTAGTATTTCCTCTTAATGGATAAATCTATTATACCTCAATCCAGAGCAATCGGCATCTTGAAGCCAATACGCCTCATACTAAAGAAAGCTCCCCGAAACGGGGAGCTGCGGACGCATAAACATTAGGATTCGTTCTTTGAAATTCCGTTCAGATTGGGCGCATATTCAGCCTGTTTCTTTGGCTTGGCCGCGATGGATGGTTCCATCAGGCTCGACTTGTTCTGCTGGTTCTCGGTCTTCCGCGCTTTATGATGCGGCACCCTCATCACCTCCGCTACTTAGCGTCCCGTAAATGCTGCCGATTTATTCAGGGTTGGGCTGCCACCATCCTGTGATCGGGGTTAATCGTCGCCCTTTTTCTCCAGCGCCGCCTTCAGCAGTTCACCGAGATTGATGCCGCCGGACTCCTGCTTCTGGGCATACTGCTTCACGAGCCGTTGCTGCTCGCGCTTGCTCATATGCTTATCCTTGTCTTTCCCGAGCACCTCGGTGATCCCGCAGGACAGGCACTGCACATACTTGCCGGCTTTGCCTTCCTTGAGCTCCATCTTCTTGTGGCATTGCGGACAACGACGGTTGGACAGACGTTTCTCGCCGGATCGGCGATAACCGCAATCCTCGCTGGGGCAGACCAGCATCAAGCCGCGCCCGGTCTTCTTCTCAAGCAGCCTTGTCCCGCATTCCGGGCAATGGCTGTTGGAGACGTTATGCGGCTTATACGTCGCATCACTGCGCTTCACGCCTTGCACCAGGTTGATCGCCATCTCACGGATTCCGCTGAGGAACGGCCCCGGCTGACCTTGCCCGCGGGCGATCCGTTCCAGCTCAGCTTCCCAGCGGGCCGTCAGCTCCGGCGTACGCAAATCAGCCGGCGCCAGCTCGATGAGCTGCTTCCCTTTGCCGGTCGGATGCAGGTAATTCCCTTGCCGCTCGATCGTGTCGGAGCTGATCAGCTTCTCGATGATGTCCGCCCGCGTTGCCGGCGTGCCCAGCCCATGCTTCTCCATTTGGGTCAGCAGGGCAGCTTCTGTGTAGCGCTTCGGCGGCTGGGTCCGTCCCGGCGTCACGCGGCAGCGCTGCACCTTCACCGCCTCACCTTGAGTGAGCTCCGGCAGCACGGAGCCGCTCTCGGCATCGTCCTCGCCGCCTTCTTCCTCTTCCATGACCTGCCCGTCATAAACCGCCCGCCATCCGGCATCCTTAATCGTCGTCCCCTTGGCATGCAGCGTCTCCCCCGCAATTTGCACCGTCACGCTAACTTGATCAAACCTTGCCGGCGGATAAAATAAACTGATAAATCGCCGAACAATTAAATCGTAGAGCTTACGTTCATCCGTGTTCAGCGCGTTCAACAGCACCGTTTGTTCCGTTGGAATAATCGCATGGTGGTCGGTGACCTTGCTGTCGTCAACCACCCGCTTGCTCAGATGCAAAGAACCCCGCAGCAACGGCCGCGCCAAACTCGCGTAAGGGCCGACAGCCACACTCGTCAGGCGCTCCTTGAGCGTATCCGTCATATCCGAAGTCAAATACCGCGAATCGGTCCGCGGATACGTTACTAACTTATGCTGCTCGTAGAGCCGTTGCAGCACGTTAGAGGTCTGCTTGGCCGAAAAGCCCAGAAGTCGGTTGGCATCCCGCTGCAGCTCGGTCAAATCGTATGCCAGCGGATGGGGCACGGTTTTTTCATGCTTAACCAGCTTAACGATTTGGCCGGAAGCGCCCTCCAGTTTCTGTTTCAACACATTTAACTTCTCCGGGTCAAAAATACGCGCATCGCCGTTCCCGCCGCGCCATACCGCCTCAAACTTGCCGAAGTCCGCGCGCAGCACATGATACTCCTCCGAGCGGAAGCGGAGAATTTCATTCTCCCGCTGCATGATCATGCCAAGTGTCGGCGTCTGCACCCGTCCAGCCGAGAGTGGCGCGCCAAACTTGGTGGTCAGCGCCCGGGTCACGTTCAGCCCCACCATCCAGTCGGCTTCGGCCCGGCAGCGCGCCGATTGGTACAAGCGCTCATATTGATTGCCCGGCTTCAGCGACGCGAACCCTTCCTTGATCGCTTTGTCCGTTTGCGACGAAATCCACAACCGCTTAAATGGCTTATTCCATTTAGCCATTTCCATGATCCAGCGGGCGAGCAGCTCGCCTTCGCGGGCGGCGTCCGTCGCCACGATCAGCTCGCCGATATCCTGACGGCGCATCAGCTGCTGCACCGCCTTAAACTGGTGGCTGGTCTCGCGCAGCACCTTGAGCTTCATTTTTTCCGGTAAAATCGGCAAATCCTCCAGCGCCCACGTGGCGTATTTCTTATCATAATCCTCCGGCTCGGCCAATCCCACCAGATGGCCTAATGCCCAGGTCACTACATATTTGGACCCTTCAAAATGGCTTTTATGCTTATCCCGGCTGCCGATGACTCGCGCGATCTCTCTGGCAACCGAGGGCTTCTCGGCTAATACCAACGTTTTCATAAGTTCGATCGGACACTCCTTTCCACTGAACCATTATAGCATTCAAGCAACAGTTGCTTGAAATTTAAAACATGATATACTCATGTTTAGTACCAGGTACTAATATCTGATCACAAAAAAATCCTTCTCGACCTAAAGGAGTGATACCGATGGCCATACAAACACCCCCATCCAAGGCCCGCATTACCGCACTTGGAACCTATGTTCCTGAAAAAATCCTGACCAACGCGGATTTGGAGCAGCTCGTGGATACGAGCAACGAGTGGATTGTGCAGCGCACGGGGATTAAGGAAAGACATATTACCGCCGAGAATGAGTTCACCTCCCACCTAAGTATTAAGGCGGTGGAGCGGCTTCGCGAGACGTACAAGACTTCGCTGGACGACGTCGACTTCATCATCACCTCGACGACAACGCCGGATTATTCGTTTCCGACCGTGTCTTGCCGGATTCAGGAGCATTTTGGCATGGAACAGGCGGGAGCGATTGATTTAAACGCAACCTGCGCCGGGTTCGCTTATGCTCTTCATTTGGCGAACGGCATGATCAGCGCCGGTCTGCATCGCAAAATCCTTGTCGTGGCCGGGGAAACGATGTCCAAAATCACCGACTATACCGACCGCAGCACCTGCATCCTGTTCGGGGACGGAGCCGGAGCTGTGCTGGTCGAGGCAACTTCTGAGGCTGAAGCCGAATGGCCGGGTTTCGAATCGTTTGTTCTCGGAACCAACGGCGCCGGCGGCATCCATGTGTACCGCACCGGTCTGTCGGATCAAATGAACGGGCAGCCCCTCGAAGGCAAAGGCAAAATCGTACAAAACGGCCGCGAGGTGTTCAAATGGGCCGTCCGAACCGTGACCGCCGGAATTGAGCAACTGCTGGAGCAGGCGGGTCTGGCTCGCGAGGACATCGACTGGTTTGTGCCGCATAGCGCTAACCTGCGCATGATCGAGTCAATCTGCGAGAAAGCGGATCTCCCTCTCGCCAAAACCCTGCAAAGCGTGCAGGACATGGGAAATACGTCCTCTGCCTCCATCCCGCTGGCGTTGCAGGCCGGCGTTGACGCGGGCCGCTTGAAATATGGCGACCGCGTGCTGGTGTACGGCTTTGGCAGCGGCTTAACCCATGCCGGCTTGATCCTGCGCTGGGGTGCGTGATCTGTCTGTCCGCACGGCCCTTTGCGTCATTATCCCTTTTGGTAAGGGAGTATGCTGGGGCTTCAATTCACTTGACTCTAACTTCTATCTGACCAAACGGGATCATCCTGCAAAGCGCCGGGCGGAAGAGGTGAAGCCTCAGCTCTTCTGCTCCTCTGCTCTTGATCTCCGTTTCGGAGCGTTCCCTTTTCAACCTGCAGGCTTCCAGGTACAATAACAGGAGTCATTCATTACGATCCGTCCCATCTTGTGTCCGAAGGAGATGCCGTACGATGCCTACTCTCAGAGAACTGTTTACCGATCTGGACTTTCAGGAAGCGTTGGACCGGAAGCTGCGCGTCCGCGTATTCCGCGACGATCACATGATCGATAACGGCAGCATTATTGTCCGTTTCACAGATGACACCATTATCACGCAGGCTGGAGTAGACGAGTTGTCCTACCATCCACGCCGGGAATGCCAATTTTTTGAGTTAAAAAAATAACTCCAAGGGACGGCAACCGAGCGAGCTCTCTCCGGGTTCGTCCCTTTCACTTTGGCTGCCCCGCCGTCGGGAGAACCGCATTTTCCGTCTTCATGTTAGGCGTTTCTTTGCCGTAGCGAATAAAGATCCATACGCCGCATAAGATGAGCACGCCCGCCGACAGCTGCAGCGGAGTTAAGCTTTCCTTCAGCAGCAACCAGGCCAGCAGTGAGGCAAATACCGGCTCGCCGAGAACGGCCATTGACACTGCAGAAGCGCTGAGATATTTCATCAGCCAGTTAAACAGATAATGCCCGAATAACGTAGGAACGATCGCCAGCAGAAGGAAAATGCCCCATTCCCTCGGCTCATAGCCGGTAAACCGGATGCCGGCAGCTACGTTGTATACGGCCATTGACGTTCCCGCCACGGCAAACACGAGGAAGTTATAAACAAACGCGCTGATCGTCTGTAGCAGCTGCTTGCCGACCAGGATATGAATCGCGACCGCAATCGTCCCGAGCAGAGAGAGCAAATCTCCGGTCACGGCCTTGCCGGACAAGGCGAAATCTCCGGAGCCGATCGCGATCGAGCCGATGCATGCCAGCGTAATACCGAGGATCATCGCTTTATTGATTTTTGCCCCAAACAAGAAGAACGACCCGAACATCACGATGATGGGCTCCAGTGTCAGAAGGACCGTGGAGCTTGCGACCGTCGTCAAGCGCAGCGAACCCATCCATAGCAGGAAATGCAGCCCCAGCATCAGCCCCGAAAACAAAAGACGCCCCCATTGCTTGCCAGTCAGTCGCGCAATTTCTCCCCGGTAGCGCCACAGCAGCGGCAGCATCAATACGTTCGTGATATACATCCGGTACATGGCAATCACCGACACTTCGGCATTGGACCAGCGGATGAAGATGGAAGAAAACGAGATGGCGATAATGCCGATCACGTAGAGGATTTCATATTTACCCATGGACTTCGTGGTGGTGTGCATATGCGTTAAGGTCCCATCTTTCTCATGAAATTTTGTCACCCGATCGGGCTGCAAACCACTTCATTATAGCGGAGTCACAGCCGTTCCTCAATCGAAAAAATAGACCCTAAGGATCTAGTAGAAGCAGCCCCTAATCTATCGTCAAAAAAAGATGAAGGAGGAGCTTTCTATGAAAAATTTAGATGTTCTGATCGGCGGCAACGACGTGGAATCGCTCATCGCGACCAACCAACGGTTAACGGCAGAACAAGTTCGGGAAATTCGCCGCAGCGGGACATGGCCCAGCGGATATCGCCTGATCTAAGCTTTAGGCTTATAATGGTTCCATATTATGTGTGCAGAGGATGTGTACGCCTTATGGAACCGATCGTATCCAAACGTTGGCTGTTAGCTAGAATGTATGAACCGGATCTCGTCATCGTCGATTGCCGCTTTGAGCTTGGGCAGCCGGAGGCCGGGCGTGCGGCCTACGACGCCGCACATATTCCCGGTGCCGTCTATCTTGATCTGGAACAGGATCTGTCGGCACCGGTCACCACGCATGGCGGGCGTCACCCGCTGCCCGCCCCGGACGAGTTGGCCGCGCGCTTCGCCCGCGCCGGCATCGGCAACGCCACCAGGGTGGTCGCCTACGACGACCAGGGAGGCATGAACGCCTCCCGCCTATGGTGGCTGCTGCGCTGGTTGGGCCATGACGAGGTCTACGTCATGGACGAGGGGTTCGCCGCCTGGCAAGCCGGCGGCTATCCCGTGACCGCAGAGCGGCGGACGATCGTCCCCGCCGCTTTCACCCCCTCGCCCCGGCCGCACCTGCTGGCCGGCGTCGAGGACGTCCGCCGGGCGCTGCGCGATCCCGGCATCCTGCTCGTGGACTCGCGCGCCGCGGATCGCTACGCCGGCTTGCAGGAGCCGCTCGACGTCAAGGCCGGCCACATTCCCGGGGCCATCAACCGGTTTTGGAAGCAGGTGCTGGATGACAGCGGCTCCTGGAAAAGCGAGGGCGAGCTGCGCGAGCAGCTGGCGCCGGTCATCGCCGCCCTCGACGAAGGCCGCGAGGCCATCGTCTACTGCGGCTCCGGCGTGAGCGCTTGCCCGAACGTGCTCGCCCTCTATCGGCTTGGCTACCCGCAGGTCAAACTGTACGCCGGCAGCTGGAGCGACTGGATTTCTTATCCCGAGAACCCCATCGCGACGGGGGAGGAATAAACGCCAGAATATGGGCCTAGGGACTTTACAAGGCTCGATTTTGGGATATAATATAGTTAGAATTCTAACTAAAGAGGTATCTAATCATGCATCCAAGCGAGCCTATTGAGTGGCAATGGGATAAGGGGCCCATTGGCCGACTGGTCAAGACGGGGTATATCACGCTGCGCAGGGAAGTCGAGGAATTGTTACATCCGCTGGGGTTAACACATACGCAATGGAGTGCGCTCGGCGTCATTCGTCAATATCCAGGAATCTCTCCCTCTCAACTGGAGCCGATTCTAATGATTGAACGTCCGAGCGTCACCAGCTTATTAAAAGGGTTGACGAACAAAGGACTCATCCGTTATAAGGACCATCCGCAAGACGGACGCTCTAAGCTGATTTTTTTGACGGAAGCGGGCAGCCAATTGGCGGAAGAGACGCAGCACTTCACGTCAGTTGTAGAAGAGCGAGTTAAAGCGGAGATGACGGCTGAAGAGTTCGACACCTTAAAGTCGCTCCTCACCAAAATGATCCGTACATTTGAAAAGCAGTAGATTTTTATTTGCACCCCTTTTGCGTCTATGTAGTTAGAATTCTAATTAAATTGCACTTAGGAGGCAAAGATGATGAAGAGATGGATGCGTATTGTTGGATGGATCGTCGTGGGTTTGACTTCATTGTTTTATATTCAGAGCGGTATTCAGAAGCTGGCGGGGACTGAAGAGATGATCCGGCACTTTCAAGAGATAGGTTATCCGGATTGGAGTCGAATCCTCATTGGCTTGGTGGAAATAGCAGGCGCGGTACTGCTGGTTTGGCCGCGCTTAACCTTGTACGCCGCGACAGCCCTTGGCCTCCTTATGATTGGCGCCGTAGTTTCCGAACTGTCGGCCGGTCAAGGTTTTGGCACCTTGATGGCTGCCCAGTGGTTGGTCGTATTGGTGCTGATCGCAGGGGTGCGCCTCAGAATTGTTTTCCAATCCAAATCTAAATCTAAGCGTGTTGAAAGCCATGCTTGAACCATTGGGCATAAGAAAAACGTCTATCGACGTACATTCAAAGTAGACAGACCGCGTTTAGCGGAAGTTTTTCTTGCGATATCAGGATGCCAATGCCCCGAAGTTTATACTTTCTGATATCTTAAAAAATGGCGCCAGAAACCGGCGCCTTCACCATTTACAGATCCACTTCTACCATCGACTGGGCGGTCTCCGGATAATCGGTGATGATGCCGTCGATCGGATATTTGAGCACTTCCTTCATGTCCCTCCGGGTATTCACGGTCCACACCCAAACCTCGCGGCCGTCGGCATGGGCCTGGTTCACCAGGAAATCGGTTAACATCACCTGCTCAATCGTATAGAAATCGACGTCGAGCACCGATAGATCTCCGAGGGCGAAGAACAGAATTCGCCCGATCTTGATCTCGGGAGCCAATTCACGGATTCGGCCAAGCACTTCGCCGTCGAAGGATTGCACTCTCACCTCTTCCTCGGCTCCAGCTTCCTTGATGAGGCGGACAACCTCCTCCGCCAGCGCTTCACTAGGGGAGCCGTTGGGCTTCAGGTCCAGCAGCAGCTTGATTCGCCCTTGCGCCTCGGCGAGCACGCTGGACAACGAGGGGATATGTATCGGATAACCGTTCGCATCGATGCCGATGCTCAGTTGCTGCACTTCGTTGAAGCTCATATCCGCGATCCGCTTCCGCAAGCCTGTCATCCGTCGCAGGTCGGAATCGTGGTTTAACACAGCGACGCCATCCTTGGTCAACTGCACGTCCAACTCCACGACTTGAAGGCCTTTGTCGATCGCGGAGATCAGGGCAGGCAGCGAATTTTCCGGAGCATTCGACGTATCCCCGCGATGCACTGCGATCTGCACGTTCCATTTTGCGTAGACGAGACTCTCGTTCGCCCGCAAACCGATCAGCAGCGCTAGCGAAATATAAAGGGCCGCGCTTAGGACATACACCATCCTTTTCCACTTTAGCCCCTTCCACCAATCTACGATCTGGTTCTCCAGACGACCGATTCGGCTGCGGCGCACCTGCAGCTGATCCCTTGGCCGAATCCATTTTAAGCGGCCCAACGCATAATAAAGTCTCGTCAGCACGAACAGGTTGATTGGCAGCAGCAGAAGCTCCAGCAGATAAGCCAGTACCGTCGTAACCGGCAGTGAATAGTGCTGGGACACCAACGCAAGCACATCCAGATCAAGCCAGGAAGGGATGTGCCCAAGGGCAGTCACCACCGCGGAGGTGACCCCGACCACCGTACAGTTAAACAGAAGCAGCGTTCCAAACAGCCGCCACCGCCGACCTTGCGTCAGCTCATGGCTTTGGCGAACCGCCTGCCGGAGATTCATATCCTCGAGCACGATACAATGCAGGACGAAAATCCAGCGGAGCAAAGTATAGAGCAGCCCTGCGATCAGCACGAGATAAGCTACGGTCATGGTGAATGAGGCATCCAGCACTTGATTGTTCAAGAAGATCGGCACGTTAAACAACGCGTAAAACGAAGCCGACAGCGGCGAGTCCACAAACGGAATCAAGAGCAGCAACAACAGCAGCAGCTGGAATACGCCAAACCCGAACAGCTTGGGCATTTTATGCAGCACCGTTAACACAGCATCAGAAATGGCAATCGACTTGCCAAAAAAGCGCTGCTGAATCAGCACGATGAGGACCAACAATTCAATCAGCAGGGTAAAAGAGGCAACAAGCCCGATGAGAGTCAGTCCCGCCATACCTTTATAGCTCAACCCGATCCGGTAAACCTCCCCGTTCAACAGGGAACCGGAGCCGACCACCCGGAGAACCCGGTTGAACAGGAACGTCGTAACCGGCAGGACAAAGACGCTTGTGGCCAGCATATACAGCAGTTGAAACAGCAGCAGCTTACCGGAATACTTGCGGAAGTCACGGATGCTTCTGCCGATCAGTTTAAGCATGGACCCCCTTCCCTGTTCCATCAGGTCCACCGCGCAGCCCAAACCTTCATCTCATGACATATGACATGCAAGTCCATCCCCTTCGGCGTAAGCGTGTATTCGACCGTCACGGGAACGGTAGGATACACTGTACGCTCCAGTACGCCCTTCTCCTCCAGATGGCGCAACGTACTGGTTAACGCCCGTGGACTCACTTGAGGGATTCGGCGTTGCAGCTCCCCAAAGCGCAGCGTCCCTCCAAACAGCTCGCGGATCACGAGGAACGCCCATTTTCCTCCGAGGACGTCCAACGTTTTTTCGATATTGCATTCGATATGCTCCGGCGTTTTCGGAATGTAATTGCTAGCCTTGCGGATGCTGTTCATTCGTAAAAACCTCCCCTGGAAGTGTTGCTTTAGTGATGTATAAGAGTTGCTATTTCAGGCGATATAGGTTCGTTATAGGGCGCTATACTTTTTATAGTAAGTATCACAGATATAATTTAGTGAAGGAGTTTTCACTTCTTTCAATTGTATATGAACTTTTATAGAATGAAAATGGTTCCAACACAAATGCTCAAGGAGGATGATGAAACATGGAATATAGAAGACTAGGCGGAAGCGGCCTCAAAGTCAGTGAAATCAGCTTGGGAAGCTGGCTGACTTACGGCGGGTACGTCGAACGTGAAAACGCGGAGAAATCGATCAAAACCGCTTACGATCTAGGGATCAACTTCTTTGACACCGCCAATGTATACGAAAAAGGGGCCGCCGAAGAGCTGGTGGGCAAAGCGCTTAAAGCTTACCCCCGGGAATCCTATGTATTGGCTACGAAAGCGTTCTGGCCGATGGGGGATGGACCTAACGATCGCGGTTTGTCGCGGAAGCACGTCATGGAGCAGGTCCATGCCAGCCTGAAGCGTCTTGGCCATGATTATATCGATATCTTTTATTGCCACCGTCACGATCCGGAGACACCGCTTTACGAAACGCTGCGCACGATCGATGACCTGATCCGTCAAGGCAAAATCCTGTACGCCGGCGTCAGCGAATGGCAAGCCTCACAAATTGCGGAAGCTGTTGGCTTGGCCGATCGTTACCTGCTGGATCGCATCGTCGTGAATCAGCCGGTATATAACATGTTTAATCGTTATATCGAGAAGGAAGTCATCCCGGTCAGCGAACGTCACGGCATCGGCCAGGTGGTCTTCTCTCCGCTGGCTCAAGGTCTGCTAACCGGTAAATATACCTCTGCAACCGATATTCCGCAGGACAGCCGTGCAGCCAAGCTGGAATGGGTTCGCAAAGGCATTACGGAAGAGAACATCGCCAAGGTGAAGCAGCTTGAGGGAATTGCCGCTGAACTTGGCATCACGGTAGGTAACCTGGCCCTGGCTTGGATTTTGCGCCAAAACAACGTGGCCAGCGCACTGGTTGGCGCCAGCCGTCCGGAACAGGTGATCGAGAACGCCAAAGCTTCCGGCATCAAACTAAGCGAGGACGTGCTGACGCGGATCGAAGAGATTCTGAACTGAGAAGGAGTCGAAGCAGCCATGGCTAAAGTCGTAGTTACCGGGGGAAGCGGAATGTTAGGGCGCTACGTTGTACGAGAATTCGTCGAACGCGGGTATGACGTGCTGAACGTAGACGTACGGCCTTCGGAAGACCCGGTCTGTCCGACGTTGATCGCCGATCTGGAGCAGCTTGGCGAATGCTACAGCGCGCTGACCGGCGCGGACGCGGTTGTTCATCTCGCCGCGATTCCCGCCGCGCATATCCGCACGCCGGAGGTCACCTTCCGCAATAATGTGATGTCGACGTACAACATTTTGCAGGCTGCGGAAGGGCTGGGCATCCGCAAGGCGGTGATCGCCTCCAGCGAATCCTCCTACGGCATCGTCTTTGCGGTGCATCCGCCCTCCCCGAAATACGTGCCGGTGGATGAAGCGCACCCACAGCTCCCCGAGGACAGCTACGGCTTGTCCAAGGTGGTGAACGAGCTGACCGCGGACATGTTCCACCGCCGCACCGGAATGCAGATCGTATCGCTGCGGCTGGGCAACGTGATTCCGCCGGAACGCTATGCAACGTTCCCGTCCTTCATCCACGACCCAGCTCAGCGGGAACGCATCCTGTGGAGCTACATCGATACGCGCGATGCGGCAACCGCATGCCGGCTGGCCGTCGAAGCGGACGGCCTCGGCGCGGTGGCGCTGAACATCGCCGCGGACGACTCCAGCATGGCGATTCGCAGCCGGGAGCTGATGGCCGCCCGCTTCCCGGGCGTCACAGACTTCCGCGCGCCGCTGGAAGGGCACAAAACGCTGCTCAGCAACGAGAAAGCCAAACAACTGCTTGGATGGCAGCCTGTCCATTTCTGGCGGGATGAAGTTAAGCCATAAACCGCCTGCGGCTGTTCACGCAGAAGAACCCGGCTCCGCCGATACGGAGCCGGGTTCTTTTTTTACTAGCCTTACTGTATCCCAAAACCGCGTTTTTCTGATATCTTAGAGGAAGTCATACCAATCAACGAATACATCGAATCAGGAGATTTCCGTTATGCGCAAACACATTGTAGCCATCGATATGGACGATACCCTATGCCATCTCGTGCCCAAAGCGATTTACTATCATAATCTGCAGTTTCCCGACCGTCAGCTCACCATGGACCAAATGACCAGCTTTGATATGACACAAATCTGGCATCCCGAGTGTAATGAAGATCTCTTCTTCGGACGCCCCGGCTTGTATGAGGAGCTGGAGATCTTTGATGAGCATACCGTCGAGGAAGTACGCAAAATGACGCAGGAGCATGATGTGATCATCGTTACGGCCGCCCGCCCCTCATCTGTACAGGAAAAATGGAACTGGCTGCAACGCTGGATGCCGTTTATCCCGTTTGAGAACTTCTTCGTCGCCAAGCGAAAAACGCTGCTGGACTTCGACCTGATAATCGATGACGGGCCGCATAATTTGCAGCCTGCCAAGGAAGCTGGCCGGCTCACCATCGGGATCCCACGCCCGTGGAACGCCCCGATTCAGCAGCAATTCCTCATGAAGGATTCATGGGAAGGCATGAGCGACTTGGTGAACCAGCTGTTGGCTGAACGTTTCCCAAGGGAATAGCTCAGCGGCTACTGCAGATGCCCCCGGATGGGAGCCGAAGTTGTTTCCCCGAAGGACACGTTTACGGCATGGCGGATCTCTACGCCTTCCTCCAGCAGTTCGATTTCGATGCTGGACCGGAACGGCGTCTCCAAACTCAGCTTCCCGCTCCGAATCCGCCTGCATCCGAGGCGGCTCCAAAACCAGCCCCTCCAGGACATGCCGCAGCTCTTTGATGCAGCGATGTAACATTTTCCAGGCGCTGAATATCTCCAAATTTCGCGCCAGCCTATCCAACAACCGAATCGAAGTATGCTAGAATAAAGAGCATGGTTGCGATAGAACGAATAGAAAGGGACGTCATCGTTGGCACAATTATTTTACAAGTACGGAGCAATGAACAGCGGCAAGTCCATCGAAATATTGAAAGTTGCCCACAATTATGAAGAGCAGAACAAACCGGTGCTGCTCTTTACTTCGGCGATCGATAACCGTGACGAGGTTGGTTATGTCTCCTCGCGGATTGGATTGCGCCGGCAGGCTATTCCGATTTATCCGGACACGAACCTCTTCGAAATCGTCAAAAATCATACCCCGCGCTTATACTGCGTATTGGTCGATGAATGCCAATTTCTCGGTGAGAACAACATTAAGCAGCTGGTCCGCATCGTCGATGAGCTGGATATTCCCGTGATGGCTTTCGGGTTGAAAAACGATTTCCAGAACCAGTTGTTCGAGGGCAGCCGCCTGCTGCTGATTTATGCGGACAAAATCGAGGAAATGAAAACGATCTGCTGGTTCTGCGCGCGCAAAGCAACGATGAACCTGCGGGTGGAGAACGGCAAACCCGTTTACACCGGCGAGCAGATCCAAATCGGCGGCAACGAGTCGTATTACCCGGTATGCCGGAAATGCCACGCCAACCCGCCGCTGTAATACTTCCGAATCTAAAAAAACGGACCGGCTAACGCCGGTCCGTTCGTCGTTTTTAATCCATATCGTAAATCGTGCCCACCTTCAGCCCGTACAGCTCGTTGTAGATCTTTTCTGCATAGGCGTCCGTCATGCCGGCAATATAATCGATGATCATATGCTCCCATGTCCAGATCGGTTTGGGCTTGGCCTGATCCCGGTCGAACCGGCGCAGCCAGTCACCGGGAATGATCGACTTGCTTGTCTCCGGATCCACGAAGGCATCCCACAGCCGCTTGATAATCCATGCGCTGCGCTTCTGCAGCCGTTGGACCCGCAAATCGCGGATCATCGTCACCCAAGCGAAGCTCTTCAGCACGCTCACCGTCCGCAGCATATCCTTATCCTCCTGCCCGTCCTTCACGAACGTGACCTTCTGCCAATCGCCGTCATCGATAACTCCCAGGCTGCCGACGAACAGGCTGACCCAATAGGCCTTCACCTCCCGGCGCGTGCGGGAATAGTCATGATCACACACCGGCATTTTGACATTCCAGATGCGCAGGAAATCGTCCAGCACCTCGGCCACCTTGACCTGAATTTGCTGCGGCTGCCATCCCGCCCAGCAAGCATCCTCCAACGTCATGATCTTCTCGACGATCAGTCTCTGAATGTGCGAGTCCTTGAGGAAATGCTCGTGCACCTCGATTTTTCCCGCCTTGATGCCATCCTCGAGATCGTGGGCCGAATAAGCGATGTCGTCGCAAAGGTCCATCAGCTGCGCCTCAAACGTCTTCTTCCCTTCGGGAATGCCCCAGCGGTCGCGAATGAAGGAGATGTACTCCCATTCATGCAGATATAACCCTTTCTTGTTGATCGTACCGGGATAAGGGTATTTATTTGTTCCAAGCAGCACCGCATCGGATAAGTTCAACCCGTCGATGTTTTCCCGCTTCTCCAGGAACATCATCAGCCGGAAATTGTGGGCGTTGCCTTCAAAATGCTCATATTTCTGACGGAATGCTGCCCTCGTTTGCTGCTCTTCCTCCGGAGTGGGCTGTTTGCCTTTAAGGGCAGTCCGTACCTTCTCCTCAATGAGCTTCTCCAATATTTGATCCAGCACCTCTTCGCCCTTGTGGCCAAACGGCGGATGGCCAAAATCATGGCAAATAGCGGCGCATTCCACCACCTCCGGATCGATGACCAAGCCTGGATGCTCGGCGCGGTCGGCCGCCAGCTCCGGATACGTGCGCAGAAGGCTGCGCGCCGCTTCCCGGGCGATCTGGGCGACCTCGAGCGAATGCGTCAGCCGGGTTCGATAATAATCGCCTGTGCCGGCCCCAAATACTTGCGATTTCCCCTGCAGCCGGCGGAAGGTCGGGGAATGGATCAACCGCGAATAGTCGCGTTCAAAGGTGGCACGGTTATTTTCGTGTCCGATATTGTCCGGGTATTGGCGGTGCTCCCTGAGTTCGTGGATATTCATGGCTCTTGCACTCCTTGTCGCGTTCTCTCTTTTCTGTTATTGTAGCCGTCCGCAGCCGGAACATAAAGCGCCGCCCCCCAAATTTGTTACCCTACAAAAAAATCACCCCGCAAACGCGGGGCTTTGCTCTAGCCGCTTTATTGTTCTTACGATACGCCAAGCCTCCAGGGTTCACCGCCTCCGGTCCGATTGATGTCGGCGCCAGGTTCCTCGCTCTCCCGATGACAGCACCCGCATTCCCAGGCCTCCTGCAACAACCACACATAATCCAGTGATTCCTGCAGGTCCAGCGATTCTCCGGGAATCACCTGCCTCCTTCCCTCCATTAACGCATAGACTTCGATATCGCCGGGCGGACGGCCAAATGCGCTGTGCCAAAACACGTTGACCAGATGGACAAAAGCTTGCGTGATGCTCTCATTCTCCTCCACGAGGAACTTCTGCACGGTCACCCGATCCGGGTTCCCCCGCTCTTGCCATACCGCTTGAAAAATAATAGACAAATGCAGATCCAGCCCCGCGACGTGCGTTCCCCAATTCTCATATAAAGCTAAGGGATACTCGTATATCCTCGTCCCCGTAATGAAAGTTAATTCCGACACCATCCGGTGGTACACCTGCCAGTAGAACAAGGGATCCGGAAAATCACGCTGATTCCGCGGCCAACGCCGGTTCAGCAGCACCTGGATCGGCGTATGCAAACGGACCGCCGGGAGAAGCGTGAAATAATCGTTGATAGCGTGACCCACTGCGTATTGCACGCGTTGCTGCCAGGAGATGCAAGAACCGCTGCCTGTTGGGCCGTACGATTGGCTGTACGTTTGGTTGTACGTTTGGCCGCACGCCCCTGCCGGACCGCTCGAGTCCAACTTCAGCGAACGCAGCCATTTTTCGAGCTCATAATCCGCAAGCTGCTTGGTCATGGCTGATTCAGCGCTCCTATGCGTTGTGCGAAATTGGCCCCGAACTCCCGGCACAATACCTTCTCCTCCGGACTTGGGCCGTATTCCACCTTGAGCGGCGGTTGGACGATGACCGCCCCGTTTTCCCGAAGCCGCTGCTCTAATTCATCTACGGCGGCGCAATACAGACGGTAGGAAGTATCTCCGCTGCCAAATACGGCAGCCCGGAATCCCGCCAAATTCAGCTCCTTCATTTCATCCACGAAATCGGCAAATTCGTCGGGAAGCTCCCCGTCTCCCCATGTATAAGCACCCAACAGGCAGGCATCATATTCCAACAAGCGTATGGCGTTGCAATCCTCCACCATCTTCAGATCCACAGCCGCTCCGGTTCCGCGAATCCCTTCAGCGATTAGTTCAGCCATTTCCTCCGTATTCCCGGTCAAGCTGGCATAGACGATGATGATATTGCTCATTCCCTCTCCAACTCCTTCCAAGTACATGACTTGATAACCGAAGTATAATTGATAATGATTATCATTGTCAATAATAGGGCGGCTAGTATCTTCTTCACACCTCTTTGCACGATTATCCCTTTCGTTCAGAACTGGGGATTGAGTGGAAGTATCGAGTGGAAGTGGAAGTTCACTGGGGGAGCCTTGCAGTGGAAAGGGACCTGGTGGGGATCGTCGGTTTTGGATTACACTACCTATCTGATGCAACGGGATAATCCTCAAAAAGAAGGGAGCGGATAGACACCATCAATAATAGCCGGAACCCCTTAAATGGAGTATCCGGCTTCTTCTTTTACTATACGAGCGATCAGCTCATTCCTACCCACGCATCGTTGGAGTAGCCGCGCTGCTCCCAATATCCGACATGCTCTCCTTCGATGAGCTCGATGCGGTTCAGCCACTTCACCGACTTGTAGGCGTACATTTTCGGCACGATCAGTCTTACCGGACCACCCAAGTCGCTCGGTATCGGCTTGCCGTCGTGCATCACCGCGACCATACAATCGTCCATATTCGCCTGATCCAAGGTGAGGGTATCGGTGTAGACGCCATCCCCCCGAATAGAACTTCACCGTTTTGGCGTTTGGCTTTACGCCGGCTTTTTGGAGCAGCTCCCGCAGCGGGATGCCTTCCCAAGTATTATTGTACACCGACCAGCCCGTCACACAGTGAAAATCACTCACCTGCACCTTCCGCTTCAGCTTGAGGAAGTCCTCCCAGCTCCATTTGAACTTGTTGTTCACCAGACCGTCGATCGTAAACGACCAGTTCTCGTTGGAGAAAGACGGAATGTCCGTGACCGTATATACCCGAAAATGTCCCTGCGCCCCGCCGCCAACTGGGCGAGCCTCGGGTTTAATCGACCGTCGGGCCGGTTCCTTCAACCATTTGGTCCGGGTTAAGGAGTGGTAAATGATGTACGGCAAACCGATCCAGGTTAATAAATCGTGCACGGTCAGCGCCGCATTGGACACTCTCGGACCCACCGCCTTGAACTGCCACAGCAGCACGCCCGAGCCAAACCAGCCCAGCAGTAAAGCTAGGACCACGAGAACGTTAAACCGCTGCCAGGGCTTCTGCCGCAGCTGCTTCCAATGCTTCCCCGCTAACAGCAAGTAATAAATGACCGGGAGGATCGAAGCAACGCCTACCGCGATATGCAGCCATTTGAGCCAAACCCGGCCCTCACCCAGCAAACCGCGCCAAAACCCGCCAACCAGCAGCAGCCCCGTCAGCGCAAGGATCACGACGATCCAGCCGTTCCAGGTATGCAAGGCGACGAGTTTCTTGCCATACCCTTTGCGCAGGCGCTCCAGCATTCCCTTCATACCTCCCCTCCTCCTTATTTTTGTTGTATATTCTCAGAACGCCTGCCATCATTCGCCTCAAGCACCGTGAACCAAAACGTACTGCCCCTCGTCTCCGATTCAACAACGCCGAAAGATCGAGCACCAGTAAATCGGGATGACCATCATTTCGTTGTCCTTCATCTCATTGCCCATCATGTCCTGACCCATTTCGCCGTCTTTCATCTCTTCGCCCATCATCTCTTGCCCCATTTCGTTACTGCCGGAAGAATTGTTCATCTCGGTGGAGGCGTTGGCCCCGTCATTCATCATGTTCCCTTTGTTCATGTCATTGTTTTTGGCACCGCAAGCGGCTAACGTCAGCATGGCCCCCCAGCATAAGAATCAATCCGATTTTTTTCATAATATTTCTTCCTTTCGTTATTTTTAGCTTTGTTCGTCCATCATCTTAGCGAAAAATGCTAACCATCTAAGAACAAACCGCTTGCAAATGTGTTAGAAAAGTCTTACGAAAGTCTTACAAAACCGCCACAAAATCAGAAAACCCGTCCCAGGTTAAGCCTGAAACGGGTTCAATTCGATTTAACGGGGACGACCCGCAATCCCATACATCAACAGGTCCACCGTGTGTTCAATTTCTTCGTCTTCATCGATCGGAAAATCCGGCACGAGGAGTACATGAACCAGAATCATCCCAATCATGACGCTGGCACCGGTTCTGACGATCCGCCATGGCGGCGCTTCAACAAGCTGCCCCTTTTCCTGAAAATGCAGAACAACTCGCTTGATCCGCTGAAAGACGATCTCGGAGGCCAAACTCTTCACCTGCTCCAGCAGCTCCGGCTGAAACGGGACCTCCTGGATCAGTATTTTGATAATCCGCATATTCTCCCGAACAAACTTGAAACGATCCTTCGCCAGCGCGCGAAAAAAGTCCTCCGCCCGCTCATAGGGCATCTCGATCATTTTGGCAAAATCCCGCAGCAGAAACGGCGCAACCAGCTTGATCACAATTGGTCCGGCGATAGACAGCAGCAGATCTTTCTTCGTCTTATAGTGGCGGAAAATCGTTCCCTCAGCTACCCCGGCCTTTTGCGCGATTTCACTGGTGGATGTGGCGGCATACCCTTTCTCGGCAAAAATCTCCGTCGCCGCCTCCAAAATTTTGATCTGCTTCTCCGTCTTCTTCTCCGTATCTTCTTCCGTCAACCGGATCAAGTCCTCCAGCCACTGCTCTTTCTTCTCCGACATAGAGGCCTCTCTCCTTTCCCTTCGTATCGTAGGCTTCTTTGTTCAGCGTACTATATTTTGCGGTGCTTGCGCAACGCGAGGACATTAGCGAGCATAAAGACGAAGGACAAGCCAGCCAGCACATACACATCCAGCGCGATTCCGCTCCAGCCTTCGCCGCGGATCATGATGCCGCGCAGCGCATCCGCCCCGTATTTCAGCGGTGTGATATGGGTAATCCAGCGCAGCCAAGGCGAAATGCTCTCCAGGTCAAACAATCCGGAGAAAAACACCTGCGGCACGATGACAATCGGAATGAACTGAATCATCTGGAACTCTGTGTTAGCGAACGCCGACAGCAAGGTGCCGAAGCTCAGAGCCGTGAGAGACAGCAGCAGCATGATGAGCAGCACGTAACCAAAGGAGCCCACCATCAAGCTGCCAAGCGCATACACCGTAAACCCGGCGATCAACACCGCCTGCAGACTGGTGAAGATCCCGAACCCGGCCATATAACCGACAACGATTTCCCATCGGCGCAGCGGCGTGGCGAGCAACCGTTCCAGCGTGCCGCTTGTTCGTTCGCGCAGGAAAGACACGCCCGCGATCAGGAATACGAAGAAGAAAGCAAACAATCCGATTAACACTGGACTAAAGCTGTCGAAGCTCGACATGTCTGCAGATCCGTGCAAATATTCGAACTCCGGCGCAGCGGCGTTCCCATTCGGATTTTGCGTTATTCCGGCTGGAGTTGCTTGCCCCTGAAGCGTTTTTTGCATGAGCAGCATGACGGCCCGGTTTTTGGATGGATCGCTGCCTTCCAGCTTTACCTGCGCCGCCCCCTGATCTAAGCGAATAAACGCATCGATCTCTTGATCAGCCAAGGCCGCCTCGGCCGCTTCAACGGTATCGTAGGTGGTGACTTCCGCATCAGCAGCGGTTAATTTCTCCGTAATCGCAGCAGGCAGCTGCACGGTACCAATCTTCGGTTGGTAGGTGTCTCCATTAAACACAAGATACATTAAGGATAAGACCAGAAGCGGAGCGACGACCAACAACGCCAGCGTTCTTTTGTCATGGATAAACTGACGGACGATACGGACAATCACAGCCCGGATTCTCATGCACGAACACCTCCGTAATGCAAAAAGGCTTCCTCAATCGTCGCGCTGCCAGTCTCCTGTTTCAGCGCCTCCGGCGAACCTACGGCGATCAAATTACCGTCCCTTACCATCCCTAGCCGATGACATTTGTCGGCTTCGTCCATGACGTGGGTGGTGACGAGAATCGTCGTGCCTTTTTGGCTCAGGTGTTCGAATTCGTCCCAAATGGACTTGCGCAGCACCGGGTCGATCCCGACGGTAGGTTCGTCGAGAATGAGCACCTCAGGCTCATGCATAAGCGCGATCGCCAGCGACAATCGGCGTTTCATCCCGCCGGAGTAAGCGCTGACCGGACGTTTCAAATGATCCGTCAAATTGACAAGCGCCATAACTTCTTCGATTCGCCGCTTCATTTCCACACCTTTTAACCCAAATAACGCCCCAAAAAACTCTAGGTTCTCCTTTGCCGTAAGCTCGTTGTACATCGCGTCAGATTGAGCCATATAGCCGATGCGGTTCATCATGCTGATCTTTGGCATTCGGATGCCCAGCACCTCAACCTCGCCGCTGGTCGCTTCGTCGATGCCGGCGATCATTTTCACGAACGTTGTCTTGCCAGAGCCCGACGGCCCCAGCAGTCCAAAAATCTCATTGCGCCGCACCTCCAGGCTGATCCCGTGCAGCACCTCTTTATCGTTGAACTTGCGGGTCACTCCTTGAGTTCGAATACAAACTTCTTGATTAGACATCTGCACCACTCCTCTATGGGACAGGTTGTTGACGTGAGTACTTACTCACATTTTCTTAATGGTTCAAATATACTCCTCGCCGAGCAAATAGTCAAGTGAGTAATCACTCATTTTTTGTTGGATTCCTGTCATGGATTGTCGGCGATTTAGCGCTGGATGATATGGAAGTACTCCCCTTTTCTTGATAAACTGTTGTTACAAAACACGGTGAAAATTAGGAGGCAGTATGAAAAAGAAATTTCTAATTTCAGCGATTCTCACAACGGTTCTTATGCTTGTGTCTATTCCCGCATATGCTTCTGCACCCGCCGCTACACTGATTATTAACGGCAATGTAATCCATGCAGATCTTAAAGTGATCAATGGAACAACATACGTTCCGCTTAGGGTGATATCGGAACACCTTGAGGACGTCGATCTGTACTATAACTCTGCGACCAACACAATTACCATGAATCAACGAAAGACGAATGATCCCTCACAGACCCCAATGAGCCCCCCATCAACGACAGCTTTAACTGGCAAAGAATTAGAGGAATATTTATCAAATCATTTCTCAAAATTAACGACTTCTCTGGGTGAAACTATCCTTTATTTTTCAATTGAGGAGAACAACTCCGATCTGCACCCTTACGATTATTGTATCAAAGTTAAATATGATCCGAAATTCTACGAAAATTTAAAAGACGTAGCCGATAACCCATCTGCACAGCGAGAAAAGATAATTCTAGATGTTAGATCTGAACTCCGTGCTCATATGGAATCTATAGCAAAATCCGCAATTGCTGTCATGCCCGGGAAAAAGTTATGTGGATATTACTATTACGAGAACGCCAATGAGCCAGCTAAACAAGCTGAACTTGCCAAATTCAAGACCAATGCCTGGCAAAATTACGATGGTTCTTCTTCAACCAAATATACGGATTCCAAAATCACTCAATTTCAGTGGACCACATCCGAAGTGAACGGAGTGAAATAAAAGGCAGTCTCCGGTTCCGAGCGTGACGTCTCTCCATAACAAAAGAACGCCCCTCTATCGCAGCTTGTACGAGATTAGGGCGTTCTTTGTTTTATTTTAGTGAGCGATCACCATTCTACCGTCAACGACACTGGGCAATGATCACTGCCCAAGATGTGGCAGTCGATGCCTGCATCCTGCAACTTCGGCGCAAGCCGGGAGGAAGCGAGGAAGTAGTCGATCCGCCAGCCGATGTTCCGCTCGCGAATTTTCGGCATATATGACCACCAGCTGTACACGCCTTCGCGGTCCGGGTAGAAATGCCGGAACGTATCGATAAACCCGGAGGCCAGCAGCTCGGTCATTTTGCCGCGCTCTTCCAGCGTATAACCGGAGTTGCCTTCATTGGACTTGGCGTTCTTGATATCTATGGGATTGTGGGCGACGTTCAGGTCGCCGCAAACAATGACCGGTTTGACCGCATCCAGGCCCGTAAGGTAAGTGCGGAACCGGTCCTCCCACTCCATCCGGTAATCCAAACGGGAGAGGTCGCGTTTCGCATTCGGCGTATACACGGTAACAAGATAAAATTGCTCGAATTCCAGCGTGATAATCCGCCCCTCCGGCTCATAATCCTCCTCCATGCCATAACGCACGGACAAAGGTTTGATGCGCGTGAAGACAGCGGTGCCGGAGTAGCCTTTTTTCTCCGCATAGTTCCAATACTGCTCGTATTCGCTGCCAAGGTCCAGCTCGATCTGCCCTGCCTGCAGCTTCGTCTCTTGAAGGCAGAAGATATCCGCATCCGCCTCTTTGAAATAGTCCAAAAATCCCTTGCCCACGCAGGCGCGCAGTCCGTTGACGTTCCATGAAACCAGCTTCATGATAATCTCCTTGCCTTGATGTAATCGAGAATTGCGAAAAACCCAATCTAGCAATCTCGTCTATGAATCATGGTTCCAGTTTAACACGTCATACGCCGTTCAAAAAGGCTTTTCCCTTCTTCACGACCTGGGCATCGTACAGGTTCACCGTCGTGCTGAGGATGTAAGAAGGCGGCTGCTTTCCGCGGTTATTTTTATGGCCTTGGATGTGTGCGTCGCTTTTTTCCCAGTTCTTCCATGCTTCCTGCGACTCCCATCGGATCACGACCACCACTTCCTCCTGCTCTTGGCTCTTTCGATTCACCATCACGCTGATGTCCACCAAGCCCTCCATCTGGTCGATGGCGCCCTCTTGGCTAAATCTAGCAATCACCTTGTCGCTGTTGCCCTTCTCAATGACCATGGTCCTTGTCATAACAAACATTCCGGTTCCTCCCTATGGAAAAAAATATCACTTCTCTTCTCGCTTACGCTTCCGCAAGCACAGGTACCTCATAGGTTCCTGGCAACCAGCGGCGCTTCCGGCTCACCGCTTCAGGCGGCATAACCTGCGGCGCCTGCGGATGCAGCAGCCACGACTTCACCGCATGGGTATCGGATACCCGATACAGCGGCGGCTCCTGCTCGAAGTCGATCTTCATCGCGTACGAGCTCCGCAGTGCAAACGCGTCCCCTTGCGGTGGACGGATCAAGTCCGGCGGCGTGCCGGGGATCGCCGCCAGCTTCCCGCCGCCATGTCCATCGAGACTTGGCATCGAGGCCAGCAGTCCCCACGTATACGGATGGCGCGGGTCATAGAAAATTTCCTCCGCCGTACCCGTCTCCACGATTTGTCCGGCGTACATCACCGCAACGCGGTCGGCCATTTTGGCTACAACCCCAAGGTCGTGCGTAATAAAAATAATGGCCGTGCCGATCTTCTGCTGCAGCTCTTTCATCAGCTCCAGAATCTGCGCCTGAATCGTAACGTCCAGCGCCGTCGTTGGCTCATCGGCGATCAACAGCTTCGGATTGGCCGCCAGCGCGATAGCGATCATGACCCGCTGCCGCATCCCGCCGCTGAACTCGTGCGGGTATTGGTGAAAGCGCCGCTCGGGCGACTTGATCCCAACCAGACCCAGCAGCTCCACGGCCCGCTGGTACGCGGCTTCTTTGGACATATGCTCATGGGTATGAAGCACCTCGGTGATCTGCTTCCCTACCTTCATGGTTGGGTTGAGCGAGGTCATCGGATCCTGAAAGATCATCCCGATCTCCTTGCCGCGAATCCGTTGCATCTGTTTCTCCGTTTTGCTGGTCAGCTCTTGCCCGTCAAACCAAATCTCCCCGCGTTTATATACGCCCTGCGGCCGGGGAATCAGTTGCATGATGGCCTGAGACGTGACGCTTTTGCCCGAGCCCGATTCGCCTACGATGGCCAGCGTTTCCCCTTTGTCGACGTAGAAGTTCACGCCGCGAATGGCCTGCACTTCCCCCTCCCGGGTATGAAACGAGATGGCCAAATCCTTCACTTCCAATAAGTGTTCCATGTTATCCCGATTCCTCACTCTCCACTCCCCTAATCGGAGTCTCTCTATAGTAAGATGACGGAGGGCAGAACCTAATGAAACGGATGAACTAGATTAACTAAGATAACTAGGTTTAACCCGTTGAAGTTCTCCTCGCCATTTAATGATAATGATTATCATTATTAAGTATAGCATATTTGTCTGTCAAAGCTCAAATGGAAAAACCCAGTCCCTGTGCCCTCCTATCCCCCTGAGCTCTCGCGAAATTTTCAATTTTAAGTCAGACTATTTCTCTATACACCCTGCCGAGGCTATGATAAGATATCAAATATGCAAAGATTCAGAGATATGAAATTTATGATTTTAAGGAGTTTAATCGATGGACGCGAACTTGCAACAATTTAAAGCGGAATTCTTCAAAGCTCTCGCCCATCCGATGCGAATTCGTATTCTGGAGGTGCTGAGCGAAGGCGAACGGAATGTCAACGAGCTGCAATCGATCCTTGGATCGGAAGGGTCAGCCGTATCTCAACAATTAGCCGTTCTTCGGGCCAAAAATCTGGTCAATACCGTCAAGGAAGGCACGACGGTTGTTTACTCGCTTCGAGATCCACTGCTGAAAGATTTGCTCGCGGTAGCCCGGCAAATTTTCGACAATCACTTGGTCGAATCCATTTCCTTACTGCGCGGGATCCGAAAACAAAAATAAGGATCCTCAAGTTTCCCCGTCGGGCTGCGGGGGTCTTTTTTGTTTGTGGGAAAGTACTTGCTCTATGAAATGCAGATTTTTAAGAAAAGAAGGGTTTAACGGATGAAGTGGAGTGGAAGGTTCACCAATGTTAATGCGACAACGCTGCGCAAAGATTTGATATCGGGGTGTATTGTTGGCATCGTGGCCCTCCCGCTTGGGATGGCTTTTGCAATCGCGTCCGGCGTCGAGCCGGAGTATGGGCTGTATACAACGATCGTCGCCGGGATCTTGATTTCGCTGTTAGGCGGATCCCGATTCCAAATCGGCGGCCCTACCGGGGCGTTTATTCCGATTCTGCTCGCAATTGTGCTGCAATACGGCTATGAGAATCTCCTGATCGCCGGCTTTCTGGCCGGGATCATGCTGGTGTTGATGGGCCTGCTGCGGCTCGGAACGCTGATCAAATTCATCCCGAGGCCGGTCACGATTGGGTTTACCGCCGGCATTGCGGTGACGATCTTCAGCGGGCAAATCGGGAATTTCCTTGGTTTGACCGGGATGAAGCGGCATGAATATTTTCATGAAAATATTAAGGAAATCTTCCTGCAGCTTCATACGTTTAACTTCTACAGCTTCCTGACTGCAGGTATCTGCCTGGCAGCCCTGCTGCTGACGCCCAAGTTTCTCCCGAAAATCCCCGGATCGCTGGTTGGCATCCTCGTGTCTACGTTAGCTGCGACGTGGCTGTTCCCCGACCGGGTGACGACCATCGGCTCCGCTTACGGGGCGATTCCCGGCGGCTTGCCGGATTTCCACCCGCTGGCCTTGTCCTGGGACAACATCGTACCGATGCTCCAGCCAGCGCTGATCATCGCCTTGCTTGGCGGCATCGAATCGCTGCTCTCTGCCGTTGTAGCGGACAGCATGACCGGCACCCGTCACGACAGCAACCGCGAGCTGATCGGGCAAGGTCTCGCCAACATGGCCGCTCCGCTGTTCGGCGGCATTCCAGCGACCGGGGCGATCGCCCGCACGGCGACGAATATCAAGAACGGAGCAGTGTCTCCTTTTTCCGGCATCATTCATGGCGTCGTTGTGCTGCTGATCGTCGCGTTGTTTGCGCCATATGCATCCAACATCCCGCTGGCCAGCATGGCCCCGATCCTGATGGTCGTCGCCTGGAACATGAGCGAGCGCAAAGCGTTTGTCCACATGCTGAAGACACGGACCAGCGATACGCTCGTACTGATCGTTACGTTCCTGCTGACCGTATTTACGACGTTGACCATAGCTGTCGAGGTGGGATTGGTGCTGGCTGTTCTGCTGTTCGTCAAACGGATGAGTGACCTGCTCACCGTTGACAAGGTGCTGCCCGATTGGGCCTCCGGCAAGGAGAAGGTACGGGCGCATATCGTGTCCAAGGATCATGATTGCCCGCAAGTTTCCATTTTCACCATCGACGGACCGTTGTTCTTTGGCGCTTCGCAAGCGTTTGATCGGTTTGTCTCGCAAATTGAAGGCGGACTGCTGCGAGTGGTGTTGATCCGAATGGGCAAGGTACCGTTTATGGATACGACCGGCGAAGCGAATTTTGCCGCCCTGATCAAGCGGCTGCAACAAGCCGGCATCACCGTCCTCGTCTCCGGCCTTCGTGCGCAGCCGCGCAAGCTGATGGACAAAGCCGGTTGCTATGCCATGATTGGCGAGGAGCATTTTTTTGAAAGCACCGGGGAAGCCCTCACCTACGCCTTAAGCCAAATCAACAACGACAAGTGCCGCGGCTGCAAGCATTTCGCTTTCCGCGAATGCGCCGCCCTGTGCGGGGCGGCGGAGCCCGAGCGGCACAAGCGTACCGAACTCGCCGGGTCGCTGGCTCGGGAAAGCAAGGTTACGGTGTAGCTCTGCTGGGGCTGTAAATCCGGCTAAAACCTCCCAAATAGGATGTAGTACATTCTATTTGGGAGGTTTTTTATGCTGTTTTGAAGTGATCTTCCATATTTACTGGAAGTTAACCTTCCTTTTATTGAGTACGAAACGGCTGGCGTTCGATTCATCACAGGTAACGGCGTAGTAACTCGAGTTCATTCAAAAAGCGGAGGTTGGCAAATTTTGTAATATTCATCAAGAAAACGCAACCCTTTTTTGGGAAGAAGAGTTGCGTTTTCTACACTCCGAAAAACTTACTTTTTAAATAATTCCTGAATAACGGCCGGGGGATCAGCCTTGCTTGTTATTTTGTAAAATGAAGATCTGCCCCTGTTATACTCAAAAATATTGATGTAATGGTTATCATAAAGGATTAATCCAAACGCTATCTCCCTGTTGACTTTTATAGTTATCCAGTAGGACTCCGTGTAACTAATGTTTGATAAATTCGTTTTCTTTAACTCAAGATGTGAAAAATAATCTACAATTTTAATGATTTCATTTTTGTCAGTTATAGATAGTTCTTCTTCATCTGCAGAGTTATATAATCGACTAATGACTTGTAATGAGCTTATTTCATCAAAATTTATATCTTTCAACACAATCTCGTTAAATGTAGTATTTTTTGAATTGTTATAAAAAATCAATGTACCAGTAAAATAAAAATTATTCCAATTGCAATGTATTTATAACGTTTCATAGAACATCACCTCGTCTTCTCCATAAAAACTTTTTCATTTTCAGCATTAGAACTCCAATCATTCTTCAAACTGTAGGATGCTTTATGACAGGCTCCTGCTGTAAAACAGCAGTTTCAGATTCAAAAACCAGATCAAACAACTTACTTTCTTTTGGATTTATTCTTAATCTATAAGTTTCATTCTCATCAACTTCAAGCCTACTGGATTTCTTTAGGGCTAGGAGTAAAACTAAAATCTCCTTTGATTTAATCAAAAACTTTGAAGGAAGTATTTATCTTCTCTAAAGTCAACGATAATCAAACGATCAGTCGCCTTAAATAAAGAAATTATCGGTGCCCACTCCTCCTGATCGTCAAGCCCGATCATTCAACGCTCCAGCGTAAACTCATCCAACTTGCGGCCGTTCACGGTATACGCGGTGTACACCAAGGTGTGCTCGCTTACGGTGATCCCGGCAAACGTCTGCTTGTTGGGTTGGGTGTGTACGGCATGGTAGAACTTATCTTTTTTTAAATCGTTAAATTTGGGACCGGAGGTGTTGGTGACGACATAGACGGTCCCTTTGCCGTCTTGGGCGATTTGTCCATCCCTGATCGGATAGGAGCGGGAATATTCATGGTTGTGCCCCTGCAGCACCAGATCCACGCCAAACTCATCGAACACCGGAATCCAATCCTCGATTTTGTCGTACTGATTTCCACCGTAAGCAGGCCGATGAATCGCCACGATTGTCCAAGGCTTGGTGTTCTTGCGCAAATCCTCTCTGAGCCATTCCGTCTGCCTTTTGATTTTGGACTCCGTATTGAGCACAACGATATGAGCAAATCCATAATCAAAAGAATACGTAGTCCCCGGCGTAGCTCCCTCCGCCCCATTCTCCGGCACAAGAAAATGCGACGTAAACGCCGAAGCGTCCCCGGAAATTTCATCATGATTGCCCGCCACCGGCATCAGCGGCACGCGGGTAAGCCATTGGGCGGCTTGTCCAAACAGCCATTTCCAGCCCTGCGCATCGTCCGGATTCTCTGTCATATCCCCGTTGTGCACGATGAAGCGGGCTTCCGGGAATGCTTGAAACGCTTTGTCCAACGTGCGCACCCAAAGCCGGAAATCCGCAGCCTTCTCGCCTTGCGAATCCGTGACGTTAATGAAGGTAAACGCCTGAGGTTCCTCAGGTTCTGTCACAAAGCTGACCGGCTCGCTCCAGCCGTCTTCCTGTCCATTTCCCACGCGGTAGACATACGTCGTTCCCGGACGAAGGCCGGCGGCTAACACCTTGTACACTGTCTGCCCTTTGCCCCCGTCCTCCATCACGGACGCCTTCGCTTTGAAGCTGAGCACCTCTGCCTCGTTCCAGGAAGGATCGGGCTCCGCCCCCTCCGCGATCTGCAAAATCCCAGGCTCCCCGGACGCCCCTTCAGTCTGCCAGGTGAACGCCATCGTCGTCCGCGCATCCCCGCCGATCGTCATCACGATCGATTGGGGTTTCGGGACGGCGGATACGCCAGCCTGTTGTTTTTTTTGCCAGCCAAAGACGACGATGCCAAGCAGCAACACAACTACCACTATCCCCAGCCAAACCATCTGACTCCGACCTTTCATATAAAAAAACTCCTTCGTGAATTTCCCTCAAGATAATGCGCGGGGGAGCCCCCTGTCAACTTTCCGACTTACAGGATTTCACATTTGTCAACGCAGTGTTAAAACTTTCAGTTGATTTTCAGTTTGCGTTAAGTGGACAATCAGGGAGCCTTGATAGGATAAATGACATCACACATAAGGTTCCCGAGAAAAGAGGTGCAACTTGAACTTGAACCAGAAACTGAAGTATCGCCACGAGCTGAAATTTATGATCAACCGCCACCAGTATTATATCCTTCGGCAACGGTTACGGGGATTAGCCCGCCATGACGAACATGCGGGACAGGACGGTGAATACCATATTCGCAGCCTGTATTTCGACGACATCGACAACTCCGCCTTGCACGACAAATTGGGGGGCATCCGTGACCGCCGTAAATACCGGATTCGCATTTATAACGGGCGGGACGACCTGATTCAGTTTGAGAAAAAAATCAAAAAAGGCGACTATATCGCCAAGCTCAAAGAACGGTTGACCCGGGAGACGGTGGATGCCATCCTGGCCGGAAATATTGAAGTGCTGAACGTGCCGGAAAAGCCGCTGTTGTATGAGCTTTACCTTGAGATGAAGCAGCGACTCTTGGCGCCGCAGGTGATCGTCGATTATGTCCGCGAACCGTTTGTTTGCCCGAACGGCAATGTGCGGATCACGTTTGATAAGGAGCTGCGGACCGGACTCCATGCCGTCAATTTGTTTGACCCGGATTTACGGCCCGTTTCGGCCAACGATGACAAGCTCATCATTCTCGAGGTCAAATACGACGAGTACATTCCGGAATATCTGCAGGCCGCTCTGCAGTTAGAGGGGCTCAGACAGCAATCGGCATCCAAATACGTCATTTGCCGCAAATATTTGAAGACCAACGCATGGGAGGATTATTGATTGATGAATGCAACAAATACTGCAACGACAACAACGAATTTTAGCGATATCGTGAAAAATTCCATTCTCGACAATTTCACTTCAGACATCAGCATCAGCAAAATCATCATTACGTTAGGCGTTTCGTTCCTGATCGGACTGTTCATTTACATTTTGTACAAACGGGTATTCAGCGGGGTGCTGTACTCGAAGAGCTTTAACGTCTCGCTCATCGGCATGACAATGGTCACTGCGATGGTGATTATCGCCGTTAACTCCAACCTGGTGCTGTCCCTCGGTATGGTTGGTGCCCTGTCGATCGTCCGCTTCCGTACGCCGATCAAGGATCCAACCGATCTGATCTTCCTGTTCTGGGCAGCCGCAGCCGGGATCGTCGCAGGCGCCGGGTTTTATGCGCTGGCCGCCATCGGTTCGGCGGTGATTGGCCTCATCCTGTTCCTGTTCATCAAGAGCAGTTCCTTGGAAACCCCTTATCTGCTGGTTGTGAACTGTGAGAGCGATGAGAGCGAGAAGCTCGTTCATTCGCAAATCGGGCAGCTGGTCAAACGCTACAACGTGAAGCAAAAAACCGTAACCGCAGGCAACATTGAAATGACGCTAGAGGTTCGCTTGCGCGATCAGGAAGGCAATTTTGTGAACCAAATTACCGCGCTGGGCGGCGTCAAAAATGCCGTGTTGATCAGCTATAACGGCGACTACGTGTCTTAACGGAACCCGGAGGTGGAAGAGAATGATGCGCAAAGGGACCCGGCTTTTGCTGTGGACGTGCGTCGGGCTGCTGTTGGTTGGCCTGATTGCCTGCGAGGCCACCATGAATTCCGGGGGATCCTCCGTGACGAACAGTCAGACGGGGGCTGCCGGGAAGCGAACGGTCTCTGCGGAGGAGAAAAAGCTGGATGAAGAGGTGTTCCCCAAGGACCGGGTGGTTGACGTGAAAATCACCATCGACGAGGCGGATTTCCAAGACATGCTGGACAATGCCAGCGCCGAGGAATTCAAAACCGCGTCGGTGGATTACAACGGTCACCATTTTGACAATGTCGGCATCCGTACCAAAGGCAATTTGAGCTTGCGCAGCGTGGTGCAAATGAGCGATTCCGATCGGTACAGCTTTAAGTTGTCTTTTGACGAATATGTGAATCAAACCTTGGAAGGTATTCAAAAAATCAACCTGAACAACAACTACAGTGACGCTACGTACATGCGGGAGTTTCTGACCTATGAGCTATCCGAGCAGATGGGCTTGCCAACGCCAAAGCACTCTTACGTGAACGTCTATATTAACGGCGAGCTCTGGGGGTTCTACCTGGCGGTGGAGCAAATCGGCGACGCCTATCTGGAGCGTAACTTTGGCAATGCCTACGGGGCGTTGTACAAAGGGGAAATGACCGGCAGCGGCAGCGATTTGACTTGGCTGGGCGATGATCTGTCGGCGTATACCGGATTGGTGCAGAAGTCGAAGTCGTCGAACGGCGATATCCTGATCAAGATGCTGGATGAACTGAATAACGGCAGCAACTATGAAAAATACATCAATGTGCCGGACGCGCTGGGCTACATTGCGCTAAACACGCTCACGAACAATATGGACAGCTACATCGGCGCCAATAAGCAGAACTATTATTTGTACGAGGACGACGGCGTCTTCTCCATCCTGCCTTGGGATTACAACATGGCCTTTGGCGGTATGGGCCGGGGCGGCGGCGGATTCGGCCGCGGCGCGAACGGCGGCGCAGGCGGCGGAGCGGATGGCGCTGGCGGTGCAGCCGGTGCGACCGGGGCGGCCGATGGCGGTGCGCAAGACGGTGCAACCGGTGGCGATGACGCTGGTGCTGCCCGCGGGCAGCCGCAAGCTGGCGCTGGCGCGGACGCTCAAGGCGGTGCGGCGGCTCCAGGCGGCGGTAGTTCGGGTCGGAGCAATCTGCTGATCGACGAACCAACGCAAGGCGCCGTAGCAGATCGGCCGCTGGTGGCCAAGCTGCTGGCAGTAGATGAATACAAGGTCCAGTACCATGATATCCTTCAGTCAGCGATCGACAACTTCCTGGAGAATGACAAATTCTCCGCCCGCGTCACGGAGTTGTCGGAAATGATCTCGTCTTATGTAAAAGCCGATCCAACGGCCTTTTACACCTATGAAGAATACGAGCAAGCTGTGCCCCAACTGATCAGTACCAATGCTAGTCAGATCGAGAATATCCAGCAGCAGCTCGACGGTACCATCGCCTCGTCCGGCGATGGATCGGGCAGCGGCGGCGGCTTTGGCGGCATGGGCGGCGGCTTCGGCGGCGGGCGTACGGGCCGCACTGCAGCGCAAGGCCAGAGCGAGACCCAAGCCGGCGCAGTCGCGGAGCCAAGCACGCCGACCAACGGCGCAGCGGGCAGCGCGCAGGGCGGCGATGGCGCTCCCGCCGGCCAAGGCGGGCAACCGCCGCAAGCCGGCGGTAACGGCGCCATGGGCGACCCGGCGCAAGCGACGCAAGCGGGCGCGCCAGCCGCCGCGGCGGACGGCGCCGCCAGCGGCGACGCCCAGGCGCAGTTGCCGCAGGGCGCACCGGGTGCGCCTGGCGCCGAAGGCGAGGCCGGCAGCCTGCCGGCCCTTCCGGATGGCATGCAGCCTCCGGAAGGGTTCCCGGGCGACGCCGGTGAGCTTGGCGATGCCGCCGGCGGCGCGGGCGAAGCTCGCCCTGCGGGCGGCTTCCGCGGCGGCGATTTCCCGGGCGGCGGCCGCGGCTTCGGGCCAAACGGCCAACAAGCTAGCAGCAGCGAAGCGCTGATCACCGGCATCTCCTTGCTGGTGCTCCTAGCCGCTGCAGGCTTCGTCGCTTTCTTCCGCCGGAAACGGCTATAGAAAACTGCAAAAGTACATCTTTTTTCGAGCCAAATGGCTATTTTGAGCAAATGCCTGCAAAAGTGCAGTTATTTTTCTCGAAAATCCGCAATTTCGCTTTAAACGAACAAAAAGCCTGCACTTTTGCAGGTTTTTTGCTATTTTACGATAAAAGTTACTCAAAAACTGTATTTTTGCAGGAATCGGGACAACCGAGCGAGGCAGGACATCATGCTACTGCCCCCCCCATACAACCTACACCCCTGCCTCCCTATACTCCGTTGGCGTCATGCCGGTTACTTTTTTAAAGACCTGGGTGAAGTAACGCGGGTCTTGATAACCTACCATCGGGGCGACTTGGTACACTTTGACTTGGCTGTTCTTCAGAATATACTTGGCCTTTTCGATACGGCATTCCGTCAAATACTCGAGGAACGTGTAGCCGGTCACCTGCTTAAACAGCAAGCAAAAATGGCTGATGCTCAAATCGGCGCGCTCTGCGACTTCCTCCATGCTGAGGTCCTTATGATAGTTGCTTAAAATGTACTCCTGCGTCTTGGCGATCACATGCTGCACGTTGTCCTTGATCTGGCTCTCGCGGCTTTCGCTGATCCACCGGCCAAAGTTCGCTTTCAACAGCCCGATCATTTCACTCAATGTTCCGAGGGACTGCAGCTCCTGCAGCAAGCCTTCCAGCGACCACTCTGACAGCAGGTGCATCTGCTCGTATTGCCGGAACATGACCACTGTCAGTTCCACGATCATCCGCTCGGCGGCTTCCTTCGAGAAGGCCTGCTCTTCGAGATATTGCTTCGTTTCATCCAATGCGGACAATAGCCGCTCCCGGTTCAGCGTCCGAATGCTGTCCAGGAGCACCGCTTCCAGGTGCTTCGGATATTTGGCCTCCCGATCGGCCCCGGGCTCCCGGCTCGGTTGATCGATGAACACGCCCGCCTGGTCGCTGTAAAACCGCTGATACAACGCCCTTGTGGCGCTTTGGTACGCCTCGCTCAACCGCTCCAGCCCCGCCGCCGTTTGGCTGAACCCGATGGAGCAGGACAGCTTGGTATAGAGCTGAATCTGGCGGATGGCATCGCTGCCCAGCTCCTCCTTCTGGCTGGTCAGCGTACTCGGGAACAGCAACACCCATTCCCCTGCGTGAAAAGGGAACATCGTCAGCGCCCCATGCGCCACCGACCATTCCCCCAAAATGTTGCGCACCGCAAATAACCACAGCCGCCGCTCCTCCGGCGACCACTGCTCGTTCAGCTTGACGAAATGATCCAGCTGGATCACCGCCATAAAATAGTCCTGCATCAGCTCGCTGTTCTCCAGCCAGCGCATATGCTGCAGATGACTTTGGCTCTGGTTGCCTTCGATAAATTCGGCAAACATCCGCTCCCTCGCCAGCATCGACAACACCTGCACCGAGTGCAGCAGCTTATCGTTCTCCGCCCGCTTCTCCAACGTTCTCTTCGCCCGCCGGATCATCTCGATCAGCTCGTCATGGTCGATCGGTTTCAGCAGATAATCAAACGCTCCTTCCCGCAACGCCTCGCGGGCATATTCAAACTCCCCGTAGCCGCTGACGAAAATAAACAGCCGATTGGCATTCTCCGCCAACACTTCCTTCATCAACGTGATTCCGTCCATCCCCGGCATGCGAATGTCGCTGATGACCATATGCGGGGACAGCTCGCGGATGAGCTCCAGCGCTGCTTCGCCTCCCCGCGCTTCTCCGACGATTTCCAGGCCCAGTTCCTCCCAGGGCACGGCGACTCGCAAACTTCGCAAAATCACCGGTTCATCGTCCACCAAAATGACCCGATATTTCTCACCTTGTGCTACCATCCTGCACCTCCAGCCGTCTCCGCCGGCAACGAGCTTCTGCGAAGCTGCCAATATTGCGCCGACGTTTGTTGAATCTGTTCCAACGCCTCCTCGGGCTTCGTCCGCTTGCTGATCATTTCCTCCAGTACCTTGAGGAACGTTTTATTTACCTCGGGAGGAAGCACGTTATCGTAAGGGACAAAGCTTTGGCTGCTTTGTTCCATCATTTCAACTACTTGAGCAAACACCGGTCCCGTTTTTTCTGAGTCATACGTAATCTTCATCGAAGGAATACGCAAAGCCTCATAAACGATACGCCGTTGCACCTCTTCGGAATAAAGAGCCTTTAGCAGCTCCTGCGCCGCTTCCCACTTGGCCTCCTCCAGATTGGAGGATAATCCGATTCCGATGGTATACCCTCCGGCGATCGAGCGGCTGCCCCCCTCCGTCAGCGACGGGAACGGGATCACGCCGACCTGATTCTGAAAGCCTGCCGGCGCCTTCTCGTTGTGGAACAGGTTGATGTCCCAGCTCCCGTTCAGGTACATCGCCGCCTCACCGCTGGTGAACCGTTCGATGGCTTCCTCCGTTGACAGGTCGTTGGCCGGCTCGTAGAAGGCGTTCTCATCGATCCAACTTTTCAATTGCTTATAAGCTTTCCAGTAATAGGGGTTCTGAAAGCTTAACGACTCGTCGCCTTGCACCAGCTCATTGATCAGCCCCGGCCCGGCATACCGGTCCATCAAATAATGGGCGAAGATAGCCGCCGGCCAGCGTTCCTCGTTACCCAGCGCAAACGGCGTGATCCCGTGAACGGTCAACACGTCTATAACCTTGTTCAAATCCTCCAGCGTCTCCGGAGGCTCCAAGCCCAAGTCATTAAAGATTTCCTTATTATAAAACAGCGGCTCCGCATTCCCTTCAATCGGCAACCCGTAAATATGATTGTCGAAGGTCCATAAATGCAAATCCTGAAACTGTTGCTTAAGCCCATTTTCCTCTACGAAATCCGTTAAGTCCATCAGCCGGTTGGAGCGGACGTAAGGCTCGATTTCAGCTCCCCCAAACAACACAAACATGTCGGGCGGCGTCCCGGTAACCATTTCGCTCTTCAGCTTCTGCTCGCGGTGGACGGTCTGGTCCATTCCCTCGAAGTTCACCTTGACGTTGGGATGCGTCTCTTGGAACTTGGCCACAACGTCCTCGACGATGTTCAGCATCTGCCGGTCATGCTCCTTAATCCAGAAGTGGCGGAAGGTTAAAGTGACCTTCTCGGTCTGCTTCTCCTCGATTGGCTCGTGACCGGCGCCCGCGATGATCAACACGGAGATTGCCAGCACTACGGCGTAGACGGCGATCCAGCCCCAGTTCAAAAACCATTTTTTCATGTCAACCGCCTCCTTCCTCCGTCGTTATCGTTTCGCCGCTGCCGAATCGTGGAGAAGCTTCGGAATGCGGATGCGGATGGTCGAGCCATGTCCGGGAGATGAACAGATCAGGATGCCGTAGCGGCTGCCAAACCGGATGCGCAACCGCTCATGCACATTTCGAAGTCCAACCCCGGTTCCCCGGTAGTTTTTATTGCCTTCGTCCTTGCTCCACAAATTCATCAGCCGATCCAAGCTGAAGCCCGGCCCATTATCCGTCACATCGATCATAATATCCCGGTCATCTTCCTTCGCTGTAATCGAGATCAGCCCTTTTTCCTTCATCGGCTCGATCGCATGGTACAGCGCGTTTTCCACGATTGGCTGGACGATCAGCTTCTGGGTCAAATAGTGCTTCAGCGACTCGGGGATTTCGATCTGATAGTCGAACTGCTCCTCAAAGCGGAACTTCTGAATATCCAGATAATGCCGCACATGCTCCATTTCCATGGCCAGCGTAATAAGTTGTTGGTTTTCGCTAATGCTGATGCGCAGCAGCTTGCCGAGCGAGACCACCATTTTGCTGATCTCCTTGTTCCCCTGCAAAACCGCCAGCGAATTGATCGATTCCAGCGAGTTATAAATAAAATGAGGATTGATCTGAGCAACCAGCGCCTGAAGCTCGAACTCCTTCTTCCTTGCCTGCTCGGTCTCTACCTGTTCAATCAGCTCAGAGATTTGCGTGCTCATCCGATTAAAGCCATCGACGAGCAAATCCGTTTCGTCTTCGCTGCGCACGGAAGAGGTAATCGGCACAAATATCCCCTGCTGCACCCGCTTCATCCCGTTAACCGCACCGATGATGCTGCGCACCAATCGACGGACGAAAAACCGGTCGAACAGAAAGGCCGAAATCAGCGACACCAGCACCAACACAATCGCGATGTTGCGGATCGAGTTCGATTCCGAAGCGATCAGCTTACTGGGCGTAATGGCCACAAGATACCAATCCTTGTTATGTGAAGGCAAGTAGGTGATCAGCGAGGGTTCGCCTTGATATTTGGTGGTATAATACCCTTTCCCTTCCGGCTCCTCCTGGGTCAGGAAAGGAAATTCCGTGCGCTCTCCGATATACGAGCCGGACTTGTCGAACACGATATTCCCCTGCTTGTTCACGAGCAAGATATCGCCCTGCTTTAACGTCACAGCATCCCAAAACACTTGATCCAAAATATCTGGCTTCACGTAAATCACTAACGCGCCGATATCCTCCAGAGAGTAGTAATCCTTAATTAATCGGGCTTGAATCAGCACCGGCTTCCCGGAGGCGGCCGAACCGTTCTCCCCCGGCCCTACCCAAACCGGGCGGCCTTCGGCGGTTTCCATCGCCCCATACCAGCTTTGCTGCTTCAATTCCTGAAGGGACATCGCCTCATTAAACTGGTACTGCAGTTTGTCCTTGGAATACAGGCCAAACGATGTAATCATCGGGTGGTTGATCAGGTTGTTGATGTCCTGCTTTTGCTCATAGGTCACCGCAAAGTTCGGCTGCTTCACCAACTGCTGGATTAATGGCTGCGCGATCGCCGAGTTCGAGACGGTCGTCACCTCGTTTAACGCAAACTTCAGCTTGCGGTCGGTTTCAAGCAAGGAGACCCAATAGAAGGTATTCGATTTATTCTCCATGGCCCGCGAGAAGCTGTAATACGAGATGGAGCCCATCAGAATGACGGGAATAAAGACGAGAAGAATAATAGCCAGCAAGATTTTTCGACGAAGCTTCATTTCGTTCCTCCTATGTTTCTCCTACTCTATTATTCTTCATACCCCAGCAGATTCCCTTGCACCTTTCGACAAAGCGAAATTCGCAAGAGGGCAAGCCCCTTGCGAATCTGTTTTAACGTATCCTTTCATGACCTATGTTCAACCATCGTTTCTAGCAGCTGCGATGGCTTTCTCCCATTCCTTATGCGGATTCGCTTTGTTCTCAAGCACGTTCTGGAGCGCATTCTTGAGCTTCAAATCAACTTGCTCAAACCGCGGACCACGGTAGAACGGTTTGACGCGTTGCGCCGATCGGGCGTAAGCCTCCGAGATCACCTGTCCTCCAAAAAACTCATCTTCTTCGGCCAGGAAAGCCGGCTCGTTATAGACAGACGGAATTGATGGCATCTGCCCGTTGGCTTGAAACGACTTCAACTGTTGCTCCTTGTTGGTTAACCAGGTAATAAACTCGTAAGCTTCCTTCGGATGCTTCCCTTCCTTCGGCAACGTCAGGAACGAGCCTCCCCAGCTGCCGGAGCCTTCAGGAATTTGCGCAATCCGCCACTTGCCGGCTGTCGCCTTGGCGCTGCGGATCGTGTCCTCCATCCAGGTTGGGCCGAGAATGACGCCTACATTCCCCTCGCGAATCGCTTGTTCCCATTCGGGAGAACCAAGTGCCCAGCTGCCAATCCATCCTTCTTGAATGCCTGTTACCGTAAAATCGTACGCCTTCTTCACCTGCGGATTCGTGTCCGCGATAAAGGAGCCGTCAACCTTATTAAAGTAAATCACGTCCGTCGATTGGTCGCGCAGGCCGTTATACACTAATTCTGCCGAATCGGCAAACGGGATTCCGGTTTCCTTCGTAAACTGCTTTGCCACGGCGGCAAATTTATCCCATTTGTTGATCGCGGCGCTAAATTCCTCGGGATCGGTTGGAAGTCCGGCTTGTTCCATTAAATCCGCGCGATAGTAAACCACCGTCGGACGGACCTCGGCCGGCAAGCCCATTTGAAAGGAACCGTCAGCCGTAGTCGCTTGCTTCCACGCCCAATAGAGGTAGTTCTGTTCGATGCTCTTCGCGCCAAAATCATATAGGTTATAAAACCGATCTGGTTGATCCATCAACCGCTGCATGGACTCCTGATTTAACATCAAAATATCCGGGGTTTCTGTCCCAGCGGACAAGGCTGCCTCTAAGCGGTCATCTTGTTCGATTGAATCTGTTGCCTTGCTGAATCGGATGTGAATATTAGAATGCTCCGCCATATATTCCTGGGCCAGCGCTTCGTAATGGGCATCTTCCAGCGCCCAGAACGTCAGCTCAATCGGGGAACCTAGACTGCCATTGGTCAGGCCCGAAGCGATGCTCTCCTCATCATTCGCCGCATTGATCACGCTGTATGCGCCTAGCAAAGAAATCATCATGGCGGCAACCGGCAGAACAGCCAACCATTTTCCTCTCTTCATTGCGGTTGATTCCTTTCCTGCATCCGAATTTATACCTTTAGTCTAGCGAAATCAACGCGGATTTTTGAGGAGGCAATTTTGCGATTTCAGGTTGGAATTTTTCCGATCCCAGGCAACAAAAAGCCGATTCTCCACTTCAATCCGTGAAGAATCGGACGCTCTTTTCCATATTTATAGTAAACCTGCAACTTGCCCGCGTTCGTCAAGATGAATCCGCTCCGCAGCCGGATGCTTTGGCAGCCCGGGCATGGTGACGATTTTACCGGTATGGACGACAACAAAGCCGGCACCTGCGGATAAGGTAACGTCCTTGACTTGTACGGTAAATCCTTCAGGGGCGCCTAACAGATTCGCCTGATCGGAGAACGAATACGGCGTCTTCGCCATGCAGACCGGCAGCCGGCCGAAGCCCTGCCGCTCCAGCTCCTCGATTTGGGCGGCCGCTTTGGCGCTTAGCTTGATGCCCTCGCCGCGGTAAATTTCCCTAACCACCGTCTCGATTTTGGCCTTGAGGTCCAGATCATCGGGATAAAGCGGAGTATATTGCGCGGTCTCCTGCTCCAACATGCCCAGCAGAGCCAACGCCATCTCCCTGCCGCCTTCACTGCCTTTCGCCCAAACGTCCGACAGCTCTGCCTTAACGCCCAACCGGGCGCATTCCTCTTTCACAAGCGCAATCTCATCTTCCGTATCACTGGTAAAATGATTAATCGCGACCATCACCGGCACCCCAAATTTGCGAAGGTTCTCCAGATGCCGCTTCATGTTGGGCAATCCGGCTCGCAGCGCTTCCATATTGGGCTGGTCCAGCTCGGTCTTAGACGCTCCGCCGTTGTATTTCAACGCCTTCACCGTGACGACCAATACAGCTGCATCCGGCTTCAAACCTGCCTGCCGGCATTTGATGTCGAAGAACTTCTCCGCGCCCAAGTCAGCTCCAAAGCCCGCTTCTGTCACAACGATATCCGCCAGCTTCAAAGCGGTCTTCGTACCGATTACGCTGCTGCAACCGTGGGCGATATTGGCAAACGGTCCGCCGTGCACGATTGCCGGCGTTCCCTCCGCCGTCTGCACCAGATTGGGCTTGATCGCATCCTTCAGCAGGACGGTCATCGCATCCACGGCGCCAATCTGCGCTGCGGTGATCGGCTCGCCTGCCATGTTCCGGGCCACGACCATCCGGCTCAAGCGGTCCTTGAGATCCTGCGCATCCTCACTGAGGCATAACACCGCCATGACCTCGGAGGCCGTTGTGATCATAAATCCGGATTCGTGCACGCTCCCGTTTCCTTCGCCTAGTCCTACGACGATTTGCCGCAGGCTGCGGTCATTCATGTCCATTGCCCGTTTCCACAAGATCCGGTCCGTGTCGATCTGCAGGGCATTCCCTTGAAAAATATGATTATCCAACATCGCCGCCAGCAAATTATGCGCGGATGTAATGGCATGCAGGTCTCCGGTAAAATGCAGGTTGATATCCTCTGAAGGGAGCAGCTGCGCTTTATTGCTGCCGGTTGCACCGCCTTTCATGCCAAAGCAAGGTCCAAGCGACGGCTCCCGCAGCGCCGCAATGGTTGTCCGCCCGATGGCATTCAGCGATTGGGCTAGTCCAATCGTCGTTAACGTTTTTCCTTCTCCAGCCGGCGTCGGATTCATCGCGGTCACCAGCACTAATTTTCCATCCGGCCGGTTGCGAAACTCTTCTCGGATGCTAGCATCTATTTTCCCCTTATACCGTCCATACAACTCAATATGTTGTTCGGCAATTCCACACGATGCGGCTACTTCCAATATCGGCTTCATTCCACTCCGCTACCTCCATCTATCTCGTTCTTTTTTATCCCGAAAATCTTATAGAAAGAATTCATCCTTATTGTACATGAAATAGATGGAAATATGCGTGATGGATTTCGTCCTGAATCCCGATTGCAGCACTACTTCGGAAAAACATCAAGGGCCTTCGGCGTAAGCTGCAGGCCCCTGTTCGATTTATAAGATCCATTGTACCCACAAAGGCAAGAGGACCAGTGTGAAGATCAGCGTAGGCGGGATGACGATCATCGTCACTTTCAAGTAATCATCCCATGTAATTTTGACGTGATGTTTTCTAAGAAGATGGAACCAGATCAACGAAGCTAACGTCCCGATCGGCAATAACAATGCACCGATATCACTGCCAATGACACTAGCCAGATAAGAGATCTTTAGCGTCAGAGGGTCCAGCTGCATTTCGGTGAGCGTCATCGTTCCGATCATTAAAGCAGGGTGATTATTGAAAAATATGGAGAGTAACGTCATAACTCCTCCCATGAGCAAGCTGGCGTTCAGCATGCCGTCGTGGATCAGAGGATTTACAAGCGAAATGAGAAAATTCGTTAATCCGATGTTGTGTAACCCAAAAATGATGACATACATGCTGAAAGCGAAAACCAAAATATGCCACGGAACCTTGCGAAGCATATCCGATGGCGGAATCTTCAAACGGTACCATCTCCACCCTAGCAATACACAAGAGCCAAGTACAGCAGCCAGCTCTACGGGAATCCCGTAGTAAGAGGCAACAAATAAACTGATGCGTACGATGAGCACGAATAGCAATATTTTTTGCATAAATTTCGTATCTTGTTTCAAGGGCTCGCGATACGGCGCAGCCTGCTCCAACCCATCATCGGATTCAAGGCTTAATCGCGGTGCTTTTAACGGATGTGCCCTCAATCTGGGCGGCAGCTCTTTCGGCAATTGACGATAGAATACGAGAAATAGTAAACCTACCAGCACAATCAACCCTAAAATTGCAGGGACAAACATCATCATCGTGTGCGTATATAAGTTCATCCCAACCATATTAAGTGCAATCAAGTTCACGATGTTGCTGACTCCGATCGGGGCGCTGGAGGCTGTTGCCACTAAAGCTCCGGATAAGAGATAAGGGATCTTCTGATGGTTTTTCAACTTAAATTCTCTTAGCAATAGCAGTAATATCGGTGTCGTAATGAGAATGCTGCCATCATTATTAAAGAACAGCGTCATTAAAAAACACATCAGGTTCACGTACCAAAACAAGCGGATCCCGGAGCCCCTGGATCGGTAAGCAAGTCCCTCGGCTGCCCAATGAAAAAAACCGAAGCTTTCCAAGACAAGCGCCATAATAATCGTCGCCATAATCGTGATCGCCGCTCCGCTCACGGTCTCTCCGATATGAAGCAGATCGGAAAAGTTCACTGTCCCGCTGAGTAAGACGATGACAGCCCCGATCGTGGAGGGGAAAGCTTCATTGAGCCCCCTTGGGCGCCACAAGATTAGGATGGTGGTTAGAACAAATGCGAGAATCGTTAAGCTTGCAGCTGTAAGCTCTATCAAGTGACCACCTCCATTCTCCAATTGTTTCTGCTCTAGCCGGCCGATTATTTACCGCTGACACGACCAAGGTATTCGTACTCAGCCTGCTGAACTTCAACAACAGGAGCATGGGCAATCGTTTCTTCCTTGACCGAAGGTTTTAACAACGTATAGAGTCCCAACCCCGAAAGTACAATCAATACAAGGACAACCATTTTCTACTCCCCCCTTAAGGCAAATGGACAGACTTAATATGCTGAATATTCCATATCACCGATTCCCCGTCAGCTAAAACAAGGTAAAGCAAACCTCGATCAACGGATTGAACGATCCCGAATTTATCCGGCGCTTCCCCATGATCGAGAACCGCCAAACTCCCTTCCATCTTTTTAAGTTGCTGCTCAAACGTTCGGGCCAATGTCAGACCGGTGGGCTTGACGCCCAGTCTTTCATTTTCTAAAGAAAAGGGAGGTTTGTTGGCCGGATAAGGCATAATTAACTTCACGTGGTCCAATGGGACATACACGGTATGAAAAACCGTAGAATAGAATACAAGGTAATCGTTCATGACGCTGGTCAGATAACCGCTAAGCGTATGAACGCCCGTCATATAAACTTCCATAAAGACGCCTCGGGCGTTAAACAACGTTTTCCGGAAGGAAATCGACTCTCCCGCTGCCCATTCCAGCGGGTTCTCATACAAGGTTCCCTCATGTTCTTTCTCAGGAAATGGAATAACCCGGAAGTGATGAATGTGCTTCGTTGGAATGTAGTAATAGCGCTCCTGTCTGAAGATGACGACAATATCATCCCCTGCATCAACTAAGAACCCTGTGTCTAATTGGGGTCTGCCGCTAATGGTGAGTTCGATATGTTGTCCGATATAAGAAGTTAGCATAGGCATCGTATACCTCCTTTATCATGAGCATCGTTGGTGAGGGTGATAGGAAAGACATTTGTCGGCTCG